>JAUUZM010000307.1 GCA_030589965.1 Bacteroides sp. | reverse complement strand
TTTAACCTATCTTTTTATCGTTAATCCTGAGGACGCCAGACATAAAAAAACCGCCTCATTCCAAGGAACGAAGCGGTAAAAAAAAAGTGGAGATAAGGAGAGTCGAACTCCTGACCTCGTGACTGCCAGTCACGCGCTCTAGCCAACTGAGCTATATCCCCGTTTGCGCTGCAAATATATTAAAAATCTCTGAAAACAGATAGCTTGAGATATCTATTCCCCGGAATCCGCATTCTCCCCTTCCATGAGGAAACCTCCTGTCAGTCTGGTGAGGGATGTTCGGGAACCAATGAGATTGAAAATAGCCTGGAGTCTCTGTAGAGCAGAATTCAGGTAAATTAGCTGTATATCCCTGTACTGAAATGAATTAATGGCCCCGGTACGGAATTTTTCATCGGCAATGGACATGTTAAGTTCGGATGCTTCCAGGCTCTCGTCGGCAACTTCCAGTAAGGCAATCCGGATGCTGTAAAAGTCATACAGATTAAGTAACTCGTTCATCAAAGCATGTTCCATCCGGTCAATCTCAACACCCGCAATTTCCTCATTGATCCGGGCTATTTCCAGGGATCTTTTTCTGTTGCCTCCGGTATAAATATCCCATGAAAGACGGAGATTCCCGTATGTTGATAAAGCATCGGTATTTCCAATAAATTGAGCATCCCCAATATTTTCATCCATACCGGCAGCCAAACTAAGTGAAGGATACAGGGCAGATTTACTGAGGTCGATATCTTTTTGCTTTAGCTGCAGGTTCGTGTATTGATTTCGCAGGGTTTGGTTATTTCTCATCATTTTCCCTGTAAGATCACCCAGAATATATTCCCCGGTGTTGGGTTCAAATGGATCAGGAAAGTTCCACATGGCCGCAGGATCGGCTCCCATCAGAAAATTCAGATCCCGAACCGAATTACGAACCCTTACTTCCTGGGTCATAAACAAAGCTTTATCATTCAGGTATACATTTTTCGCCTGAAGAACATTATACGTTACCGTTCCGCCAAGCTCATGTCTGGCAGTTTCATAATCGAACCTGTCTTTCGAGAGCGTCATAACGGTTACAAGCACATCCAGGTTTTCCTGCTGAAGAAGGACATTATAATACCCCATAACAACATCTTCAATGGTATTTTCAATAACTACTCCCAGCCGACCCTGTGATAGCTCCTCGAGGCTTTCCAGTTTATCCTTTGTAAAATTTATCCGGAAGCCATCAAAAATTGTCCAGTTTAATCCTATCCCTGCATAAAGCCTGTTAGCTGAAGTGGCATCGGTGATATTATAGGTATTGTTTGAACTCGCATCAAACCCGATATTGGGATATCTGCCTGCTGTTCCCCAGCTATTATTGATCCCGGACACCTGTACATCCGATCTGGATATGCGGATACCGTAATTATACTCAAGTGTTTTCTCAATGGCAGAAGAGAGGGATAAAGATTCCTGCTGAGCACTGATCGAGGCTGACCCAAAAACCAGCAGCAGTATGTACAATATGAATTTTCGCGGGTTCATTAGGTTCTCATTATTCATTTCTGCCAATTGATTCATTTCTGCCATTCAATTCATTCTGCTTAGAGTTCTTCCCGTTTTCAGCCAATGCCAGTTTTCTTCGGTGATGAATAATTGCAATCTCAACGTCTTCACGCTCCGGTTTCACTCCTGTCCATAATTTCTGGAAGTATACCCTCCAATCATTTAGAAGCATGATTAGTATTGGAAAGAAGATAAGAATGAAAACGGTTCCGATAGCCACTCCGTATGCAAGACTAATTGCCATGGGAATAAGGAATTGTGCCTGTACACTCTTTTCGAGAATGATCGGGAAAAGTCCAACCGTAGTCGTAATGGAAGTAAGGATGATCGGACGCAGCCTGACTTTCCCTGCCTCAACAACGGCCTCCTTTACCTTTTTCCCTTCCAAAAGCAGACCATCGTATTTGGTTAGGAATACAATGGCATCATTAATGATCACTCCTGTCAGGGCGACCATCCCCCAGAGGCTCATCAGGGATAATGGTTTTCCATGGATTCCGTGACCCCAGAAAACTCCAAGCATGGAGAGGGGGATCATGGCGACAATGATCATGGTTTGGTTCACACTTCTGAAATGAAGAATGAGTACCAGTATAACAATTATAAATGCTACTCCGAAATACTTTTTTACCTTGGCCACTGCCTCCTGGCTGAATCGTTGCTGGCCTTGATACATGTAGCGTATACCTGCAAATTGGGACTGCAAATCGGGCATGATGTTATTTTCTATTTCTTCAATTATTTCAGGGACCGAAGCAAATGGGTCAATTGTTTCTGCATCCACCCGGATTTCCCTGTTCCCATTAAAACGGTTAATGGCTACGGGTCCACGTTCCATATGGTAATCAGCAAGTTCTGTCAGTGGATATTCCCCGGAAGGGGTTTTAATCTTCATTTTCTCCATTTGCCCGATCGTCATGCGGCTTTCTTTGGGATAGCGAACCCATACCCTCAACTCATCTCTGCCCTCCTGCAAACGCTGGGCCTGTCCACCATAAAACCCCTGCCTCACCTGTCTGGCAATGGACTGCTCATCGAGTCCGAGAAAATAGGCCTTTGGTTTCAGATCCAGGCGGATTTCCTGCTTACCCAGTGCTACATTTTCATTAATATCCTTAAGCTGCGGCATCTCACTCATGCGAGACATAAGATAGTCTTTGGCCTCCTCAAGCTCGGCCAGGTTTTTGGCCATTAAGCCAATGGAAACCGGGGAACCCCAGCGATTTCTTCCACCTATTGTAAATTTCATGGCTTCAGGTACCGGACCGATTTTAGCTCTTACCATATTGGCAATATCAAACCCAGCAATATCATATCCTTCCAGGTCCACCGGGTACACACCTATACTCCCGCAATGAGCACCTGTTTCCTGTCGGTCAAAGGCAGAACCTAAACTGGTCTGTAAACGTTCAATCATATCTGTTTCCACATCAAATTTTTCTTTCAGATCTTCATTTACCTCCCATATAGCTTTTTCAAAACCTCTTAGCATTTCAATGGTTTTCTTTTCTCCATCACCAGGGGTAAAGGCCACATTCACCGTAAACCGGTTGAAGTCCACCATAGGAAAAAACGTGTTTTTTATGTATCCTCCCATATATAATCCTGCGGTGATCAGGATAAGTGCAATAGGGACGGCAATGACAGCATGCCTCCATCTTACAAGCCATTCGAGCAGGTGATGGTAGATCCTGTCACGAAGCCATATGATAAATCCTTCAAAATACTTTTTAATGCCTTTGGTTTTTGCCTCCAGGCTGCGACGACTGAGCACCTTAGGATTTGCCAGGTGAGCAGGCAAAACAAAGAAGGCCTCAAACAATGAAAAGAAAAGACTGGCAATCACTACAACAGCAAGATGCAGCATCATTTCCATCCTTGTACCGGCGAGGAATAGAAGGGGAGAGAATGCAATAATTGTTGTAGTAACTGAAGTCAGGACTGCAGGGTAAACTTCCATGGTGCCATCTACCGCAGCCTGGGCGGGACTCTTCCCCTTTTCAAAATGAAGATAAATATTCTCAGCCACCACAAGACCATCATCGACCAGGATTCCAATCACCAGGATCATTCCCATAAGGGACATCATATTAATGGTGATGCCATAGAAGTAGGCAAAAATGAAC
>JAUUZM010000122.1 GCA_030589965.1 Bacteroides sp. | reverse complement strand
TGCTGGTATCCATGTTCAGCGTGATACGGTATATTCGCATGAAAAAATTGAGGAATATATTATCCGGTATAGAAATATCGATGGTTGGGAAAAAACTGCGGATCTAATCTGTGGTTACGAAAAACAGAATCAGGATCAGCTCTTTTCCGATGATGGGCGCACGTTACTAGCAGGAAGTTTTATTATCGAGGAAGGTATCTCTGCACATGGAAACTACTCAGCACTTCTCGAAGGGGAATTGCAAAGAAGTCCCTATTATACTCTTAAAGGAATAAAAACCGGAGATGTGATATCATCATCCATAAAAAGTAATATTTCCTCCGAAGATAAAATTGATAATGTCATAATTAAATGTGAATTCACTGATATCAACGGTGACGTAATTGAATTGATCTCAGAGCCCTCTCCTGGAAGAATCGATGAAGACTGGTATATGAGCGACCTGTTTGCAAAAATAGAATCTCAGCCAATGGATGGATCCATCAGATGTTATGTAGAATACACAGGAAATAATTCCGTAAGTCTTGATGACTTCACAATCAGGGTTTATAGTCAGAATTAATAGAGTTGATTATTTCTAACGTTGAATTGTAAAGTTTTTGTAATAATTCTAATCTATGATTAAACAGATATACAGGTTTTTAAATCCAAAATTTCAGAACCTGTTTTTAGAGTATAAAGTGAATTTTAAACCAAGATATGGACATGGACAACCAGCACATCCTGAATTGTATAATATCATCAATGAAAACCGGGAAAACTACAAGGTTTTACTTAATAAAGCGCTTTTTAACAAAGAATCAATTTGGACAATCAAAGATTCAAAAACAGAGACTGACTTGTCAAAACCAACGTGGAATAATGAATATTTACCCGGTTTAGATATTATTGGAATTTATACATTAATATCTGAGTTTAAGCCAAAAAGATACATTGAGATTGGTTCTGGAAATTCAACCAAAGTTGCCTTTAAAGCCAAAACAGAACACAATCTTTCAACTGAGATTATTTCGATTGATCCTATGCCAAGGGCTGAAATCGATAATTTAGCGGATAAAGTAATCAGAGAACCTTTTGAGAATCTGGACTTGAATTTTTTAGATGAATTGGATGAAAACGATATTCTTTTTGTGGATAATTCACACCGGATTCTGCCTAATTCCGACTCAATGGTATTCTTTCTTGAGATTTTACCAAGATTAAAACCGGGCGTGATAGTTCATATTCATGACATTTATTTACCCTATGATTATCCGCAGTTTATGTGTGACAGGTTTTATTCAGAACAATATGGTCTTGCAATGTATTTACTGGCAAATCCAATTAAATATGAGACCGTTTTGCCCTGCTATTTTATATTCGAAGACGAAGAACTATCAGAGTTGATTTCTCCAATCTGGAATCATGAGAATCTTAAGGGGGTTGAAAAACATGGTGGTTCCTATTGGATAAAAATAAACTAATAGACAAATTGTCTTTCCAGGGATCATTGTCCTGGCATTTTAAACAGGCAGGATGAACATCGGACAATGATGGTCAGGAACAGAAACTGGAAACTGATCGTCAGCGATACACATGAGCCGGAGCTTTACTTTATGGATGGGGGACATGTTGAGCTTTTGAAAGAACTCCCCAGCGTTGAATAAATGTATTCGCTGCGAGTTCTAACTTACTGTCTGATGAAGATTTTTCTTGAGGAAAAGATCCATTGCCATATATGCAGCTCCGACAGCCGTTGTTATCTGTGGTAATTCCGGAACAATAAAATCTCTCATAAACTCCTCTTCAAGAGCCTCGATCAATCCGCTGTTATGAGCAGTTCCCCCGTCAAACAGAACATCATCCTGGATGGTTGTCCTTCCCGCAAGACGGGCAATTCTTCTGGCAATAGATGTATGGATTCCTGCGATAATGTCCTCCTTTTTATTCCCGTCGGCCAGAAGAGAGATAATCTCAGTTTCAGCAAATACAGCACATGTACTATTAACCGTGAGGGATCGATTCAGAGATCGTTTATGCTGCTCTCCCATCTGGTCAATATCAACTTCCAGATTTCTGGAAGCCATCTCCAGGAATCTGCCGGTTCCGGCCGCACATTTATCATTCATTATAAAGTTCTGGACAAATCCCTGAGCATTAATCTTGATTATCTTTGAATCCTGTCCCCCAATGTTGATGATTGTTCTTATGGAGTGTTCATGACTAACCGTGGACGCCCCAATGGCATTTGCTGTAATTTCACTCACAGTATCATCAGCTGATTTATATAGCCTTCTTCCATACCCCGTAGAAACGATATGCTGTACTTCAGGCAATCGAATATTATGCTCTTGAATTAAAGCATTATATGCATCCCTGGCATTCTCATTGAATTTGCTGCCGGTTGGAGCCACCTTCCAGGCTACCAGTTTCCTGTCTTCGTCAATGATAGCAATCTTGATTGCCGTTGAGCCAATATCTATTCCTGTAAAATAATCCATCTTATGGTTATTAATCCGTTAAAGATTATTCTTTATAGATTCTATAAACGCCTCGGTTCTGGTGGCTAATTGTCCCTTGTCATCAGGACTGTAATCTGTTTCAACATAGAGCATTGGTACATTTTCCTTTTCAAGTACAGCGCTGATTCTCAGGGACTCCAATTCATATAGCTGGCAGCCTGAGAAAGACTGATAAACTACTCCGTCCACCTTGAAATCTTTGATGTATGCAAGTATTTTTCTTTCCCTATCATTGTTTGGCGTAAAACATGGGCATGTACATGCCTTCAGGTACCTATCGGAAAGGGCGGGAACCATGTCGTACATATTCCATTCGTCAACAGCAACTGTATCATAGAGCAATCTGTTTGATGAACAAAACTCATCGGCAACAATGGAACCTCCCATTTTTTCAATCATGATGGGTAATTTTAAGTTGGGAAATATCGATGGGGATCCTGTTAGCAGTATTCGAGGATACCTGCTTTCTGAACCATTATGATCCCTGCTTTTTCGCATCTCTAATTCTGCATTCAGACTTACTAAATGGCTTGTCCATGTGTCGATATTATCATAAAAAAATGTGTTCGCTATCAATATTGCATCGGTACCGCGAATTACGGCTTCCTCCTTTCTTAGTTGATGAAAATGTCGAAATGCTCGTTGGGCCTGCGCGACTTTTATGATTGCTTTCTTTAGTTTACTTCGGGTGATCCGGTTTCCTGTAATTCTTTCTAACTCCCCTTTTAATTTTTTAACACTTCGATACCAATATTCCTGAGCCTCTTCCGAGTCTTTTGAAGGTGGCATCTCCAGAGTATAGAATGGTATATCGATCCCGGAAGGAATTTCAGATAGTTTCTTTTTCTGATCACAGGTAGTAGGCGTAATTATCGTGAGAGGTTTCTGAGCGAGCGGGAAAGAATTTGTATAAATCGTCCCCAAGGTGGCATTCACCAGGGAGCATGATTTTGCTGGTAAAAGTCCGGCACCGGCCTGACTCATCGAATATGCACCCGAGCATATACGAATGGGTAAAGCATTTGCCGCATAGATTAATTCAATAGGTACCTGTATGCAATTGGTAGCAATGTACTTCTTCCTCTCAGGGTTCTTTAATTGTCCGCCGGCATATTGTTTGGCCACATCATAGAAATATTCCATCCCCGGAATTGTGTTTTCAAACTTTTGTTGCATTTCCTGGAGAACATTCTCTGATTCAATTATGAGTTGTCCTTTTGATTTAGCAGATAATCTCTCGTAGCGCTTATTTTCATTTTTATTCATCCTCAATAATGGTTTTTGATGGTTTTTGCATTTCACTATTCAGATGCAGGTTCCTGGAAAAAAAACCTTCTTCTGTAGATTTAAAGACAGGCATAGTAAGAAAGGAAACTTTCAGACAGTCATTTTCCGGGCAGGCTTCAATGCATTTGAAACACATCATACAATCATCTTTTACCATATAGCTGTGCTCGATATCCTCTGCAATTGCCTTAATACCCACATCGCAAACCCGATAGCAATTGCCACATTTGGTACAGTTATCACCATTTTTAATTAACCTTAGCATCGAGAACCTTGAGAACAGGTAGTGAAGTGCACTCATCGGACAGAAAAAACAGAAAAAGCGTTTCTTGAAAAATGACCCGATTAGAAACATTGCCAGGACAATGATCCCCAGGCTGGACATGATCATTGTGGTGGTATTTGTAAAATCTATAAACAACTGGGAGGTATCTCCAATAAAAAGTGGCGTAATTACCCTTCCCGGACATATCTGGCAAAACGGAGCACCCAGGTCATGAGAAAATAATGGTAATCCGAATATAGAATTACTCATTCCCAGCGGGATAAAGAGTAGTAATACCAGAAGTACGTATTTTATGGCTTTCAGGCGTTTAAAACTTAAATCATCATATCTGGAAAAACTAATACCCATCCGGTTTCTTAATTTTGTTATCCAATCCTGAATGGTTCCAAGGGGACAAACATAGCCACACCATGCTTTATTAATAACAATGAAAAGCAAGACAAAGCTTAAAAGACTGATCAAAAACGCCTTTCCCCTGAAGCCAAACAGTGAGGCCCAGGTATTATGAGCCTGATGCTGAACAGATATCAGGTAGCAGGTACCCGGGCATTCCTGGTTATACGGGCAGGCAAAAGTCGGAATACTCGTTCCGATATGGATAGATAAATACCCCCCATAAATAAGTAAAAGAAATGCCAGTATTTGAAATACCATTCGAAATCCGGATATATTGGAATTATTTATATGTCGTTGAAATTTATTCACGATGAAAATATTTTCTTGCGTTTAATCTAATTATTGGTGATCCTGATTTCCCTGTAAACCCGACTTCTTTTATTCCTGTAATACACAACCCCTCCACCCGCGATAAGTGAGCAAAGCAGAAAAAGACCCAGTGCCCAGCTCAAAGAGGAATACATAACCTTTGAAGGATAGTATCCGTCGGACAGACTTGTTGTATAATGAATGTGTTTATAGGATTCTCCCATGAAACTTCCCTTTTCTTGGGAGGTATAATCCGCAATAATCAGGTAATTATAGATATTCCTGTTATTGATGTCCTGCCAGGGAGAGAAGTAGTCCTGAATAACCTGAATTTCGGCCTCCCCTTTCCGGTTGGTTTTGACCGTTTTTTCCCATCCCTGATGCGTAACAAATGTCACAGAGGCATCCATCAGAGGTTTCGATGATTTAGAAACCCTGAAAGATATCCGGTCCCCGGAGGCAACAAAAAAATGCAGATTTTCAAGTCTGGTCCTCTTCCTTACAATATCCATTGGAATCTTCTCGTGATGGTCTCCCGACTGGATCTTTTCATCAACATCCTTATGTCCGTTCCTGCATGAATGATTCAATAACTCAGCCTTTGCGGTCAGTATGAACAGGGTGTCGTTTCTGACTTCCTTGCGGATCAAATACAAATTATAATATCCTTCCAGAGGATTATTGAAAGAAAGCTCCTTGAAATGTTTAGTGCTGTCAACATTACACTCCTGAAGATCTCCTTCAGGAGTGTAGCAATAAATTTCCGCCTCTGGTAGTTCAGAGTTTAATATATACGCTGAGCTCAAAACATTATTCCCCCTGGTTACCCATTGTACAATCCTCACCTTTCCCCTGCCTGCCTTAATGGAGGATAATTTATGCATTCCACTGGCTGTAATTTCCTTTTGCCTTTCCCCAGGGGGAATATTTGTCAGCCACAACACTTCTGATCCATGTGCTGAAAAGTTTGAATGCAGAATAAAAAAGCTAAAAAGCATTATCAAATTCTTTTTCATGGCAATTCAATTATAAGTTAACACCAATGCTCAGCGTTATATTTCTTGGAAGTCCGGGGTAATAGGATTTTGTCCACGAAGTTTCCCTTGTCCTGAAATCATAGGAAGAACTGGCATAAGCCCATGTAGCGTAGTTTCGATTAAGAATATTATTGATTCGAAGTCCAACATAACAATTCCAGACCTTGTAAATCAACTTTGAATTGAACAGGGAGTGTCCTTCATAAGTATTTAATTCCTGGTTATCCATGTAGTAATTATCCATGAATATATAGTCCACCGAAGCAGTCAATCCAAAGTTAAATTTGTATTGAATGCTGGTATTAACCTGATTCACAGGAGTTTTTCTCAGGGAATTCCCGGTATATTCAGGATGGGTAATAAATTCCGTGTTCAGAAAGGAGTAACTTAAGTGCCCGCTCAGGTTTTTTGTGGGATTAAACCTTATGGCTGCTTCAATCCCAATATGGCGTGTATTTCCAATATTCTCATAGGTTGGAGGATCTCCTTCGGCAACAATCTGATCAATGAAATCCATTCTGAAAAGAGATCCCTGATAATTTATTGCAGAACCGATACTTCCTCTTAATCCCAGTTCATAATTAATTAGGTATTCGGGCTTTAAATTAGGATTGGGATGTCCTGAGTATGAACTTCCAATAAACATTTGGGAAATCTGTGGTGGATTAAATCCTTTGGATATATTGCCGAAAATAGTAATGTTCTCACCCGGATGAAATGCTAATCCCAGTTTTGGACTAGCCGAGCTTACGGATCCATCATCGGAAGTGTTTTCTTCGTCTGAATTGAAATTGTCATTCCAGTTGTATTGGACATAATCAAAACGAATTCCAAGGGTTAAGGTCAGGTTTGATAATACGGAATATTCATCCTGAATATAAAGGCCGGTCAGATTGTAATCACTGTTTCCATCATCGATCAATTCCCCGACTTCACCCGAATCTTCATCCCTGGCATACAGTTCTTCTGATCCGGTTTCCTTTTCTACAGTTACTCCAAGAGATACTGTATTTACCCTGCTAAAAATTTGAAAACTTGATTTCCATCTGACTTCTCCTCCCATGGTATGAATATCATCCTTTCCAAACTGGGAGTCTCGGTAGTGACCTTCATTCATCCTCTTTCGGTAATATATGCTGCCGAAAATATCTGATTTTTCTGCAATTTGCTTTCTGTAATTTAAATTCATCCGGAACATATCTTTATCACCCCCGGTGAACTTGCTTGTTGCTTCCCTCGATCTATTGTAGAACATGGCACTGTCCAGCGCACCCGCATATTCAGAGTAGGCATTAATGTAATCAGCAGTAAATCTGAGTCTGCCCAGTCGTTGAAAGTCATTACTTAATTTAATACCAAATGATTTGGAGTCGTAAACCTGCCGGTCAAGATACCCTCCTGAATAGATGTAATTAGATTTTATCAAATATTTGAAATCCTTAATTCCCCCGTTAATATTTCCTGACAGTTTTCTCATATCATAACTGCCGTAATGGGCATTGAATCCACCATGAATCCCTTGTTCAGGTTCTTTTTCAATGATGTTAATAACCCCGGTAATTCCATTCGGCCCGTATAGAGAAGATACAGGTCCTTTTATCACTTCAACTCTTTCCGCATTTTCCATATCCACTCCTTCAAAATCCACCCTGCCGGATGTTTCATTTAAGGGAACCCCATCGACAAGTACAAGGATCCCACGAGTTACGTGTGTGTGAATTCCAATGCCCCTGAAACTTACCACATTTGAGCCCCCGTTAAACCGGTTCTCTGTAAATACACCCGGGATTGTAGCGAGTGACTCCTCAACATTTCTCCCTTCAATTTGTTCCATCTCTTTTCTACCAATGACATATATTGGCGACCCGGCATTTTTTATTGTCTTTGATATCTTTGTTGCTGAAATAGTAATTTCATTTAAATTATAGGGTTCGGGTTGGAGTTGAATTTTCAAGTTTTGCTCCTGCCCGGCCATAACCTTCAACTTTTTAAATCTTTGGGGGAGGAAACCAAGCATACTTAACTCAAGAGTATAAGTGCCAGGCGGGATATTGCTTATTTCAAAAATTCCATCATGGTCTGAAACACTTCCTATTCCAAGTTCAACAATTTGTACCTGGGCAAATTCAATCCCAAGATTATTAGAACTGTCAACAATTTTACCGGTAATGCTTCCGTTTGACTGAGCACTTACCATGCCGGCATGGGTACTCATTAGCATTGAAACAATTAATATATATATTGATACACTTCTCATGATTGATGTTTTATTGTGTATTGGCAGTGTGAGTAAATAAATACTTCACATACGACCGAAATGTGTCAGGATGCATGATGCACCAAACTTCTGATGATGACTTAAATCAAAAGATCTGATAATTCAGAAAACAATTATATGAGGTTAAGCCTTTTCAGGCGGGCGGAAATGACTTTTTTCCAGAAGGAATCTGTAATTTGAAATAAATATGAAGCGTTTTTTGCTCACCCCTTCTGGATATGGTGTGCTGAATTCCTGCAGGGATATAAATAATAATTGATTCTCTGAATTCCGGACAGGAATATTATGTGGTTCTTCCTTTCTGGCATTTTTTTTTATTTCCTT
>JAUUZM010000225.1 GCA_030589965.1 Bacteroides sp. | reverse complement strand
GTAGAGCATCAGCTTCCCAAGCTGAGGGTCGGGAGTTCGAATCTCCTTTCCCGCTCATTTTTGAAATTCTGTTACATTTGCAGTCCCTCTGCTGTTCTGGCATATGGTAAGAAAATGTAGACATTTATTGAATGATTAATGGCTAAAGCAATGGAAGATTATCCCTTAAGGGAATTTTACAGCGAGATATTTAACTCATACGATCGTGTAAATCGAATATTTACCTTTGGAAGAGACGTCTCCTGGAGAAAAAAGGCCGTTGCAAAATGCCTTGAATACGGACCTGACAGGGTGCTTGATGTTTGTACCGGTACCGGGGATTTCATCTTTGAACTGGCTGGCAGGGCCACAGGATCCATTTCTCTTGTGGGTTATGATTTTAGCAGGGAAATGCTTGATGTTGCAGAACGGAAGAAGCTTGAAATCAGAAAGCAAAATCCCGGTATGCCTGATATTGATTTCATTGAAGGGGATGTAGGGAATATGCCGTTTGAAAATGATTCCTTTGATGCCATTGGAATTACTTTTGGTATCAGGAATCTGGTTTATGAGAACTCAAAAGCCGGTGTTCACCTATCCGAAATGATCAGGGTACTGCGTCCTGGTGGTAAACTGCTTATACTGGAAAGCAGTCGGCCGGCAAATGCTGTATGGAGAGTGGTCAATTCATTCTACCTGCAATTCATCCTGCCTTATTTAGGGGGACTGGTTTCCGGTAATATGAAAGCATACAAATATTTGGCAAAGTCTTCCCAAAATTATTATACCATAGAACAGATGGGAAATATTCTTAAAGTCGCGGGAATGCATGTGATTAAAGGAGAACCATTGTTTTTGGGCTCAGTCATGTTGATTATTGCTGAAAAAAAATGATTTGATTGTGTATATTTAATGTCTTGATTCGGCCATGACCATTGATGAATTAAATAAACTCTGCAAAGGTACTCTGATTGACCTCTTGAATATAGAATTCACAGGTATTTCAGATTCCAGTGTGGAGGCAGAAATGAAGATAACCCCTGACTTGTATCAGCCCATGGGAGTTGTACACGGAGGAGCTCTCATATCACTTGCAGAGACGGTTGGAAGTGTGGGATCATTTCTCCTGGTGGATCCTGAAAAGTTTAATACATATGGCTCGGCAGTAAACAGCCAGCATTTATTCCCGGCCAGGACAGGAATATTGTACGCGGTTGCCAGAATCATTATAAAAAAGGATAGAAAACATATCTGGGATGTTGAAATTAAAGATGATGCCGGAAACCTGGTCTCAATCAGCCGTGTGACAAATAGCATCAGCCCCAGAAAGCAGGATGGAAGAAAGGAATAAATAAGATGAATGAGTATCTGATACAAATCCATAACAACTGCATATTAAAGAACATACCTTTTGTGACTTTTCGATTTCCCCAGCAGGAGAATTCAATCACATATGTTCAAACCAGCCAGAAGTATAATCATTGGAATTCAATTAAGGATATATCTACTGAAACCGGGTTTATTATGGCTCCTTTTGATGCCAGCAATGCTGCCTCTTATATCGAGGTAAAACCTGATTTGCTGATAGAATCCGACCAGATTACAAGGGAGCAGATTAAAATCGTTGAAGGTATAGAACCTAGACCCCAGAGGCCATTGGTTTCAGAGCCACCTGTTGTGACCGAAAAGGATGCCTATATGGAACAGGTAGAAACCATTAAAAAATCAATTTCTACCGGAACATTTCAAAAGGCTGTCCTTTCACGCATCAAGGTAATAGAGGGTGATCATATTTCTGTTATTCCAAAAATATACCAGACTCTCTGCAGCAAGCATCCAAATTCTTTTGTTTACCTATTTAAAAGAGATGAACATTTTTGGATGGGAGCATCCCCTGAACCTCTTATGAGGTTAAGAGATGGTATTGCCTCCACAGTATCCCTGGCGGGCACCAGACCTTACACAAAAAGAGACCAGGATGTGAACAGGTGGACACTTAAGGAGGTACTTGAACAGGAATATGTAACAAGGTATATTCATGATGTGTTGCGGGACTTTGGAATACGAGACTACCGGGTCTCGTCTCCCTATGTGAAGCAAGCCGGTAACCTGGCTCATTTACGTACTGATTTTTCCTTTGGCTTTGATACCTCAAACGGGCAATTATGGAATTTTGTGGAGGCCATGCATCCGACACCGGCTGTAGCCGGTCAGCCAAAAGATGATGCGATTCGTTTTATCAAACAGCTGGAACCACATAAACGGGATTACTATACTGGTTTTCTTGGTCCGGTAAACAGGAATGACAGTACTGATCTTTTTGTGAATCTCCGATGCCTTAAGATCTGTTCAGATAGCCTGTTGCTATACATCGGAGGTGGCATTACCCTGGATTCCGATCCGGAAGAAGAATGGGATGAAACCTGCTTAAAGGCGGATGGCCTGTTTAATATCATAAATACCCACATTCACTAAAGATCCTGATCCTCCGGATGCATCACCTTCAACATATCGCTGAGCTTGGACCCTTAATGGAAAGCTTTGGAGTCCATCATGTAATTATTTCTCCGGGAAGCCGAAATGCCCCTCTGATCCAGCTTTTTACAGGAAATGATGCTTTTCAGTGTTACAGTATTGTGGATGAACGATCTGCGGGGTATGTGGCATTAGGTATTTCGCAGGAGATGCAGCAGCCGGTTGTGATTGTTACAACATCCGGCACAGCCGTTATGAATCTGGCACCCGCCATTACGGAAGCCTTTTACCTGGGTATACCTCTTATCGTAATTACAGCTGACCGTCCCAGTGAAAATCTACCGCAATTTAATAACCAGATAATTAACCAGCATGAACCCTTTATTGGAAATTCAAAGGGATTCTATGATATTCCTGGCACCTATAAAAGTAAAAATGAACTTAGGGAAACGCTGGATCTTGTTGAACAAGGAATTAAAGACGCAATCAATGTGCCCTGTGGACCTGTTCATTTTAACATGCTGCTGGAGGAGCCACTGTACCAGGAATTGCCGGCATCTATAATTCATTGGTCTGGCAAGGGCAGAGGTATCGAAAAGGTGAAATTAAAATCAGATAACTCGATCGATATACCACATACATCAAAAATTATGGTCCTGGCTGGTATGGGTAGAGAAGATCCGGAAATGGAAATCCTATTGAATGAGCTTTCTAAAACAAGACAGCTTGTCGTGCTAGCAGAGAATATTGCCAATATGCCTTCCGGTAATTTCATCTCAAATCCGGATCTACTCATCTCATCTGCCTCGGAGGCAGAGCTAACAGCCCTGGCACCGGAGTATGTAATTGCTTTTGGGGGACAGGTAGTCTCCAAACGTTTGAAATTATTCCTCCAGAATATTAACCATTCTGAACCAATTCAGTTGAATGATAATAGGGTGGAAAGACTCGGGAAATTATTTCCTGATCCTGCAGATAGTTCTACGAAAACCGAAAACAACTTTCTTCAAAAATGGAAGGAGATAGAGAACAGATCCCTTTCCAGGGCAGTCGACTTCCTGAAAAATGCTGAATTTGCTAATCTGACGTCCATTTCCCTGACAATAGAGAACATACCGGCAAATGCGATAGTACATCTTGGTAACAGTTCTACAATAAGGTATTCTCAATTGCTTCCCTTACGTCAGGATCTTAGATATTTTTCAAATCGCGGTACCTCAGGTATTGATGGTGTTGTTTCTACAGCTGTGGGAGCAGCCATGGCCTCGGATAAGCTGCATGTACTTTTGCTTGGTGATCTGAGTTTTACATACGATTCGAATGCACTATGGAACAAGAATTTTCCCTCCAACCTGAAAATCATTGTACTTAATGATGGAGGTGGTGGGATATTCAGATTACTTAAAGGTGCGGCGAAAATGGAATTCTTTGAAGAGTATTCTGTTACCCATCATCCGGTATCTATTGAATTGCTTGCACAGGCATATGGCAGAAGTACCCAGAAAGCTGCGAGCATGGAGGAACTGGAAGAAAAGCTAAGGGCTCTGTTTCGGCCTGGTTTGGGCATATCCATCCTTGAAGTGGATACTTCAAGCCGTGAAAATAGTCGTATCTTTAAGGACTTTCTAACCCATAATCGTAAGTGAATCATGCAAAAGAGAGAGTGGAAGACCATACGGGAGTATGAGGACATCAGGTTTGATTTTTTTGAAGGGATTGCCAGGATCACCATAAACCGCCCCCGTTACCATAATGCCTTTACACCCGACACAACGAAAGAAATGAGTGAGGCTTTGGTCTCCTGCAGAGAAATGACGGATGTCAGGGTGGTCGTATTAACCGGAGAAGGAGACAAAGCATTTTGCAGTGGGGGTGACCAGAACATGAAAAGTTTTGCTGGATATGTAGGAAAAGATGGGGTTCCAAGGCTGAATATACTGGATGTTCAGAGACAGATCCGAAGCCTTCCCAAACCTGTAATTGCCATGGTCAATGGTTATGCTATTGGTGGGGGACATGTATTGCATGTCATTTGTGATCTCACCATTGCTTCTGAAAATGCCAGGTTCGGACAGACTGGTCCGAAAGTAGGCAGTTTTGATGCAGGATTTGGATCCTCGTTTCTTGCAAGGCATGTGGGACAGAAAAAGGCCAGGGAAATTTGGTTCTTATGCGAACAGTACACGGCTGTGGAAGCTCTTGAAATGGGAATGGTAAATAAGGTGGTCCCACTCAAACAGTTGGAGGACATATGCGTTGAATGGTGTAATAAAATCATGCAGCACAGTCCCATTGCCCTTCGTATGATAAAAGCTGGACTTAACGCGGAACTGGACGGACAGGCAGGAATACAAGAACTCGCCGGCAATGCCACCATGCTGTATTATATGAGTGATGAGGCAAAGGAAGGCAAGGAGGCTTTTCTGGAGAAACGTAAACCGGACTGGGATAAGTTTCCGAAACTCCCCTGACCATAGATTCAAACGAAATGATTAGTTTTGTCCAACTATGAGAGTTGGTATCATCTGGTTAAAAGCATTTCGTTTACGCACCCTTCCACTGGCCCTATCTGCAACACTGCTGGGAAGTTTCCTGGGATATGCAGATCAGAAGTTCAAGTGGGGAGTGCTGGTTTTCGGTACTCTGACCACCGTATTCCTTCAGATACTTTCTAACCTGGCCAACGATTACGGGGATGCGAAAAAAGGAACGGATAATGCAAACAGACTGGGTCCCATGCGTGTTACCCAATCCGGACTTGTCAGCCGCAGGCAGATAAAAATGATGATCCTTCTTTTTGTTTTACTCAGCTTTATTTCCGGATCATTGCTAATCTGGTCGGGGCTGGGTGCTTCAAAACTCCCTTCGTATGCTGTATTTTTCCTGCTGGGTTTTTCAGCCATTTTTGCGGCGATAAAATACACCATCGGCAGCCGACCTTATGGATATGTAGGCCTGGGTGACATTATGGTTTTCATCTATTTCGGAATTATGGGTGTGGCCGGCACGTATTTTCTGCATACCCAGTCGTTTCACCTAAGTATCTTATTACCTGCATCATCCATTGGTCTGCTCAGTGTTGGGGTTTTGAACATAAACAATATGAGAGATCATGAGAATGACGCTGTGAATGGTAAATATACACTGGTAGTACGGATGGGGGTTCAATGGGCCAAAACTTATCATGTGGTGCTGCTCTTTACCGCCTTTCTATTGGGACTGGCATATACCCTCATTCAATATGAATCGATTATTCAGTTGATGTTCTTTCTTTCTATTCCACTCCTGGCTTCGGATATCAACAAGGTACT
>JAUUZM010000292.1 GCA_030589965.1 Bacteroides sp. | reverse complement strand
CTGATCCTGAACGAGGAGAAAGAAGAAGAATATCTTTCTGGAAACTGGCGGATGCAGGAATGAAAAAGATAAATGAAATGTCAGATGAGGACTATTCCCTCGAGAGGAAAGTTGATGAGCAGGGGCAGACAAGGAGATTTACTTTTGAGTCCCCCATCTTTGGAATCTCTACTCCGATGAGAAGTGCAGACCAACCTCAATAAGAATTTTCCTTCCCCGGTAACTTTTTAACACCCTTCCCCGTCTTACCTGAAAAGCGAATATCATGAAAAATATTTTAACCGTAATCCTTGCCATAACCATCGTTTTTAATGTGAAGGCACAGGAAGCAGATACAAGCAGAGTGGGAGTTGGCAAAAAAAATATTGTTACGGTGACCGAGGATAGTGATGGCACCAATGTTAATATCAAGGAGGATTTTGTTATCGTTGATGAAACAGACGATACAATTAAAGTGAAACTTGGCAACAAAGCCATCAGTATTGTCGAGGATGGGAACCGGACATATGTTGAAATTATTGAAAAGGATGATTTTCACAAGCATGGCTGGAAAAAGAAGCCATACCAGTTTAAGGGACACTGGTCCGGGTTTGAGCTTGGATTAAATAATTGGGTTGATGATTCCTGGCAATTGGCCGGAACTACGCCGGAAAACACTTACCTGGATCTGCATACAGGTAAGTCCTGGGAGTTCGATCTGAATATAATGCAATTCAGTCTTCCGTTCGGCAAACCTCTTGGATTGGTGACAGGAATGGGATTCAAGTGGAATAATTATCACTTTGACAGGAACAATAATATTACAAAAGATGATGTAACAGGTGTGATTATACCCAGTTATCCCCCGGTGGGAATAAGCTATGCAAAATCCAAAATGAATACAGTTTTTCTTACTGTACCCCTGATTTTTGAAGTACAGTTTGGGCCGAAGAAAAAGGGATTTATCGGTGTGGGTGTCATCGGTGACCTTAAACTATGGTCAAACACAAAAGTTAAGTATTATGAGGGTGGATCAAAACAAAAGATTAAGGAAAAATCTGATTTCAACTTATCCCCCCTTCGTTATCATCTGACGGCAAGAATGGGCTACCGAT
The DNA here is from genome assembly GCA_030589965.1 of Bacteroides sp. GTDB lineage: Bacteria > Bacteroidota > Bacteroidia > Bacteroidales > SM23-62 > SM23-62. The sequence continues at coordinate 3,108 of JAUUZM010000292.1, read as the reverse complement.
TTATTAAAGTATTCGCAAATTACAGTATGGTACCAATGTTTAAGAAGAATATGGGACCGGAACTTTATCCCGTCACGATTGGATTGACATTGATAAGTTTCCGATAGAGGATTCTGTGCCAGGAGAACCCGGGCGGTCATTCCCTGATTTACCAGTGCCTCTGTTTACAGGATTGGAGGGAGCCTTATTTTTTCGGGTTCCCTTATTTTTTGTCTGGTATAATAATTATTCACGGAAGCACTGCGCATTATTTAAGCAGGAATATTTTATATTTAGACTAAATTTAGAAAATGTCCTCAATTCAATTGTCAAATAAAGAGTATCGCCGATACCAGAGGCAGATTATTTTACCTGAGATCGGGGAAGAGGGTCAGCAAAAACTTAAAGGATCCCGAGTGCTTGTTATTGGTGTTGGGGGACTCGGAACCCCCATCCTTCAGTATTTGAGTGCAGGGGGGGTTGGACATATAGGGATTGTAGATTTTGACATGGTTGTAGAGAGCAATCTGCAGAGGCAGATATTATTTGGCGTGAACGACCTGGGCAAGTTAAAATCCATTATTGCCAAAAAAAGACTCTCAGTACTTAACCCTGACATTGAATTTGAAATATATAATCTCAAACTATCCACAGAAAACGCACTGAGAATCATAGAAAATTATGACCTGGTTTTCGATGCGACGGATAATTTCTCAACACGCTATCTGATTAATGATGCCTGTGTTATCCTGGGTAAACCCTGGGTTTATGGAGCCATTTCGACGTTTGAGGGACAGGTTTCGGTATTTAATTATAAGGATGGACCTACATTTCGCTGTCTTTACCCAGAAGCTCCTACTGAAGGAAGTTATCGTACTGCATCAGACAGCGGTCTTTTGGGTGTACTTCCAGGAATGATTGGTTGTTATCAGGCTTCCGAAGCCATTAAAATACTAACTGGCTATGGAGATCCCCTTTCGGGGAAATTACTTATCGTGAATATTAAAACGAACATTTTTCGATCCTTCGAAATTCCGGTTAACGGAGAAAACAGGAAAATTAAAAGCCTCAGAACAAATTACGAAGTTTAATTGTCCGGCCGGCCTCAACCTTAGTCCCACTTCTTCTCCAATAAAAACTGTTAAGATCTTTATATGTACGGGAACCGGGGTTTTACTAGTTTTAACCAAAATTTTGACATGCGATTATTACTGATTAGCAACAGCACCAATGCCGGGGAAGCATACCTGGAACACCCTCTTCAGCAAATTAAGGCTTTTATGGGGGTGCAGAAATTGAATGCTGCTTTCATACCCTATGCAGGGGTAACCATATCATTCGATGATTACACCGAAAGTGTAAGATCCCGATTCAAGGAGATAGGCCATGATATTATTTCGGTTCATGAATCAGATGATCCTGCAGGCACAATAAATATGGCTGATGCTATAATCGTTGGCGGAGGGAACACATTCCAACTGGTAAAAATGATGCAGGAACAGGGATTGATAGAGGCAATAAGGAACAGGGTTCTGAAAGGGATACCCTTTGTTGGCTGGAGTGCCGGAAGCAACGTTGCTTGTCCAACTATCCGGACAAGCAATGATATGCCAATTGTCGAACCCCAAAGTTTTAATACGATGAATCTGGTTCCATTCCAAATAAATCCACATTACCTTGATGTAAATCCCGAGGGCCATGCTGGAGAGACCAGGGAAATGCGGATTGAAGAATTCATTGAGGCAAATCCCGGTATGTTTGTTGTAGGTTTACGGGAGGGCACCATGTTCCTGGTTGAGAACGGCGGGATTCAATTAATTGGTCCACGTGCAGCCCGGATATTTAAAAAGGGAACAATTCCATCAGAACTAGAACCCGGAGCTGACTTTTCATTTTTAATTTAGCTTTTTGCTAAGAAAAAACAGATACTCCTGATGCGGGTATTCAAAAAAATAGTCGTATTTGTTATTGCCATTGTAAGCCTACTTTTGGTTACAGCCTTTATCCTTGCCCGAATTTTTGAGGATGACCTGACACAGTATGTGGTTGAAGAACTTAATGGGCAGCTCCGCACGGAAATCAAAGTCGAAAATATTAATCTAAGCTTTCTTAAGAAATTTCCGAATGCCTCCCTTGAATTCGAAGATGTATTCATAGCCTCAGTACCTGACTTTAATCGATCTGATTTCGGAGATATAAACACCGATACCCTGCTGATGTCGGATAAACTGTTTCTTAGGTTTAATTTGCTTAAGCTCCTGAAACGACAGTATTTCATTCGGGAGGTGCAGGTTCATTCGGGTCAATTGAATGTTTTCATTGACGAAACCGGAAATGGAAATTATATTTTCTGGGAGAAGCATGATAAGGAAAAGAAAAAGAGTTTTCTGCTTGCGCTGGATAATGTGAAACTGTCAAACATTAAAGTGAATTTTGATAACCGTGCTCTTGCAATCCATGCCGGGGGAATAGTACATCGCAGTTCTTTCAGGGGACAGTTTTCCAGGGAATCCTATAGTATGTCGGCCGGACTTGATGGGGTGTTGGAATATTACAGCAATGAGGGAACTCTTTTATTGCCGGAACAAAACATCTCATTAAATGCATCTTTGTCCGTCGATCCACAAGCCATAAAAATATCAGAAGGTAAGCTTAAGCTGGCGGGACAACAAATGCTTGTTTCCGGTGAAATACTTCGCCCTAAGCCATTAGACCTAAATCTTAGAATTGAAGGCCGGCAGCTTGACCTGGAACAGGTACTGAAACATATGGTACTTCTAAGTGAGGCATATCCGGAAGATTTACGAGCAGGAGGGAAGCTGGATTTTTTAGGTACATTGACCGGAACCACAAGTAATACCCGAATGCCTGAGATCAAGGCAGATTTTTCATTACAGGAAGGCTGGCTTCAGACTTCAAAACTCCCTTGGAAAATTCATGATATCATTACCTATGGCAGTTATTCAAATGGTAGCGAACATTGTCTTAAAACGACTGTAGTCAGGCTGCAGGACATGAACATGAGGTTTGGAAGTTCCAGGATTGGAGGGGATTACTCAGTATCCAACCTTATAAGTCCAACCTTCAACTATAAGATTAAAACAGACCTTCACCTGCCTGATTTACTGG
>JAUUZM010000078.1 GCA_030589965.1 Bacteroides sp. | reverse complement strand
TGCCGCACCTGTAGAGTTATTCTGGAAGGATACCTCAAAGGGCGAACAACCCACGGTCGGTATTGCCTGAAAGTCCGCATCAAGCTCAGGAAAGATGACAACCTCGCGCATAATCGAATCAAAACAGCCTTCATCATTTTCAATCCGGAGCTTAATTATAAAAGTATCAGGGACAGAAAGATTATTTACGAATATCTTGGAAATCACCGGGCCGGGCGAAGTAGAATTGCTACCGTCCCCGAAATCCCAGAAATATGAATCTGCTCCTATGGATTGGTCTGTTATCCTGACCTCATGAGGTGTACAGGCAAATACGGAATCAAATGCAAAATTGGCTTCAATATAGGGGCTGACGGTAACGGTATGCAATGAGGTGTCCCTGCATAAATGGGGAGAGGTTGTAACCAGGCTGGTTTCAAAATCCAGGTTATCCGGATCAAAAAGATTTCGGAAAATATGGACTGGATTGGGGTCTGTAGATGTTCCTCCATCTCCAAAATCCCAGAGCCAGGAACCTGTATTTCCGGTTGAACTATTCTGAAACTGGACCTCCAGTGGATCACAGCCAATATCCACCCCTCCGGCCACATTGAAATCTGAACTGATCTCAGGAAAAGTTATTATTGTCTTGGTCAATATATCAGAACAGGCGCTTTCATTCTTTACCAGCAGGCTTATCGTATCATAAATTGGATCATTCGTGGTATTGTTATAGGTTTTTGTAATGGAGAAAGGGGCTGGATGCCCTGGTGGAGGTGGATAAGGTGTTGCATCATTCAGATCATAATTGATATCCGGGGTTCCTCCACCCATGTTATATTGCCAGGAATATACTCCGTCAGACTGGTCATCAAGCTGGATTTCCAGAGGTGAGCAGCCGGAAGAAACATTGGTTACAAAATGTGCTTCAATCGGTGGTGCAACAATTACTTTCAGGTCAACGGTACCCGTATTACAGGCTCCTGAAACCGCGACCGAGTATGTAATCGCACCCGGGGGAAGATTATAGGCTGTGGGCAGATTACTGGTAGCATCATCAAGGTAAGCGTCCGGTGTCCATGTATATTCAGTACCTCCAAATGCATACAACTGTACAGGATTACCATAGCATGCCCGGACTATGGAAGAATTGGTTCCGGCTACATTGGCACCAATTTTTAGTCCCCCAAAATCAGAATAATAACCATAATAAAGAAGTCCCTGGCCTGGAAAACCGTTCATGATCCCCAGGTGAAAGACATCACCTGTATTCTTGACCAGGTGTTGGCCGGGTGTGAGTGTATTGGAATTTATCGAACCTGAAAACCAGGCCACATAACCTCCGCTTCCCGCAACATCCATAAATTGCCCTGGAAGAATGATCTGTGGTGTAACTGACCCATCCTGTGGTACCCCATCGATAAAAAATTTGTCTTCATTCCCCTTTTTCACTATGATGAAAAAGTAAAATTTATTATCGTCCCTGGCCCTTGTAAAAGACAATTGAGTATTACCTGTACAGCCGATCGCTGGTATAATTGCCCCCCCCCGGCTTTTATTCTCGGTACCCATCTGGAAAACATAGAAAGGTTTGTATGGATCGGCAGGAGCGAGTTTTGAAGTAAAACGAGCCAGTTTTGAGCCCCCGGGCACCGTAATTAATACCTGGTCTCCCTTATTCAGCGGACCATAGGGAGATGCAGCCAGGGGCAGGTTGCTCGGGTCTGTAACATATATCATGGTATTGTCTTCCGTCGCTATAACATAAACATGGTTTGGATTACCCACCTCCGGTACAATGTAATGATCCCCTGTAATATCCACCGGCACCAGCTGGTCCCCGATCACGTCCTGCCCGTTGGGCGGAGTAGCCAGGGCATCATCCTTAACTGTTACAGCGATCGAGTCTGATGCTTCAATCTTTGTGCCTCCCAGGCGGTTTGAAGGGAGTATGCTGAAATCTTTCGGAAAAAGCGAAAAGGTCTGTCCCCTGTCCAGTGTTACGGTATAAGTCCCCCCTGCTATAATATCGGCAGCTGCAGAACCATAGCTTGCTTCCACACCAGGTGGAAGGGTAAAAGTTACATTGGTATTATTCCTGGTGGCAACAACATCAATGGCCGAATAGGCCCTGGGGGCAATGTTCCGGTTTGGATAGACCGCCTGAAAGGGAGTATAGAATAATTCTCCCAGGGCATTACCACCTTTCAGGGTCCACAGGTCCGAGCCAAGATCGTAGTTAACCTCCCAATAGGCAGTGATCATATTGGTGGCTGTAATATAAAGTCCGAAATTATTTATCCCGTCAGGAGTTAATGGTTTATTCTCCAACCTGTTATTGCTTGGATCGGATGCCACATCGATCAGGTAGGAAAGGTCTATTCCTGCCGATGAATTACCGGCAATATAAAACGTTGTATCCTGAAATCCGTTGGGATTGGTGATGGGATTATAGGGATTGGCTGGCATGCTGATGGTTACCGTGGCTTCAAGCTCCATGGTAGCTATCCGCATGGTACCGGGAGTCCCTCCTGTACTGCCCCTGTGCGATAACTCCGGAACAACGAACCAGAATTCATCATCGATCTGGGAAAAAACATCCAGGGAATTCAACACCAGAGTGCCAAAGAAAAGAACCAGAATCAGGTATTTACCATATATTGTCTTACTTTCCCCTATCATAAATTGTCTTAAAATACAAACCTTAAAGTCTTCTATACGTAGAAATGCAAAACAGGTTTTATTATGATTGAAAGACTCCGGACTTCAAATAATAGTTGCATCCATGGAGCTACATAAAACCTGGATCGAGTGAATTGAACTGTAATAATTGACATCAACAATATTATGAAACCACAAAGGATTATCCTGTTAATATCCCTACTTATTTTCCAACAATTTTCATTAAAATCCCAAACGAAACTTACTCAGGGATTTGAATCCGGGGCATTACCGGAGAACTGGACCGAAGAAATGGTATCGGGCAATGAACCATGGAAATACAGGAACGGGGGACATACACCGGATGATCCCAACTGGGCCGTACCTGCAGACCAGGAAGATCCCAGGAGGAATCCTCCGTCTGCCTACGAGGGTACTTATAATGCCATATTCTTTAAAGAGGGCAACGAGAATGAACGTACAAAACTTGTTACCCCTGTGATTGATATTGAGGGTGGCACCATTATTGAGCTCAGTTTTTACCTTTGTCAGGTTCCGTGGGACTTCGCAGGTTCAGGAGAGGTAAACGACATCCTCAGGGTGTATTATAAAGTAGCAGCAGACAGTGCCTGGGTGCTCCTCCACGAATATCTCGACCCGGTACTGGATTGGGAGCTGCAAACACTGATACTTCCTAAACCTACCTCCACGTATTATGTGGCCTTTGAAGGACAAACGAAATGGGGTTTTGGATCATGTATAGACAATATCGTAATCGAGGATAAGGGACTTCAACACCTCTGGATAGGGGACCTGGATATAATTCAACCCTTTACCAATTACATTCCCTCAGGAACATATGATGTGCCCATGCTTAGAATGGATTTTAAAGTTTTTGGAAATACAGACTCGGCTATGCTGGAACATATTAATGTCCAATCACTGAATACATCTGATAATGATATTCTGGGAAACGGGGTAAAATTGTATACTACCATGACCCAGGATTTCGATACGGAAAATCCCCTGGGATCGCCTACCAGTTTTGCATCCGGCACTGCCAGCTTTACCGGTCTGGATTTCAGCCTGCCTAAGGGAAAATCCTATGTGTGGCTGACCTTTGACATAGACGGAAACGCCAAACACGGAAATTTGCTCGATGTAAAAATTGCCGCCAACGGGATCCTGGCTAACGATACACTCTACCCTTCAGTCGAAGAAGATCCCTATGGAGACAGAACGATATACGAAACACTTGATTTTGAGGATTTTGAAGGAGTCCATGGCTGGTCATTGACTGGAGAATTTGAGGTCAATACACCAACGGGACTTGGTGGTTTGAATGGCAACCCGGATCCCTCGGAAGCATACAGTGGAACCCATGTACTTGGAACAGACCTTACCGGATTGGGATCTAATCATTACGATTATGAACCTTTATTAAATTCATCCACAAGTTACCGTGCCACCTCCCCCACACATGCTGTATTATATTACAAGAACCTCAATATTTTCTACCGTCGCTACCTGAATAACGGGGTTTTCGACAGTGTTTTTGTACAAGTCAGTAATAATAATGGGGTAAGCTGGAATACGATCTGGGAAAACGGGAACGGTATTAATGATTTTCAGTGGCTGGAGCAGCAGGTGCTCATTCCCGACCAGTTTGCCAGAACAGATCAACTCAAGATACGTTACCAGATGGGATCGACGGATGGAGTTCAAAACTATTCAGGCTGGAACATCGATGATATTTACCTTACCGGAGAATTTATTTCAAAAGATGTAGGTGTTTCAAGCTGGGTTTATCCACTGAGTGGAAGCGGGCATTCTTCTTCAGACTCCGTTATCGTCTACATAAGGAATTATGGCGGCCTGGAGATTACCGAAGCAGTCCCGGTTGCCTATTCCTTCGACGGTGGAACCACATGGACAGAAGATAATATGAACCAGAATATTCCGGTTGGTGATTCCGCAAGATTTACATTCCCGACTAAAGTGGACCTTTCTGAACCGGGATTCATACCTTCGGTCCTGGCTAAAACCAATTTTCCGGGTGACCAATATGTCGATAATGACGAGATTGGCACGCAGATTTACATAGTTCCAACTTACACTCCGCCACATCTTGAAGATTTTGAATCCAATAATGGCTATTGGAGAGTTTCCGGACTTGATATCTGGGAATACGGGACCCCGGCAGGAGGAGTGATAAACGGTGCATCATCCGGTACAAACAGCTGGGTCACAGGATTATCCCTGCAATATGAAGATCTTATTACAAGAAAAAGCAGGATCATATTTGAAGATGATTTTGAAACATCACAGGGATGGAATTTCACAGGGCAGTTTGAAAGAGGCCAGCCCAACTCAGAAAATCCACCCTATTTCGCTTACTCAGAACCCCAATGCATAGGAACAGATCTGACAGGCCACGCGGACTCTCTTTTTAAATACGAGAATGGGATTATCAACAGTACAGCCTATACCGCTACTACACCTGCATTTGATGTAAGAAACTACCATAGTTTAAAAATAAGCTATGCCAGCTTTCTGAACATCAGGGCAGGTGATTCGGTCAAGCTGGAAGTTAGCCCGGACAATGGATCTTCCTGGCATATGATATGGGAAAATTCAGGCAGTGAAATAATGGATGTTTGGTTTGAGTTAAAAGAGTTTACTCTTCATGATTCATTGACTTATGCAAGTACGATGCGTTTCAGGTTTTCACTGTTTTACTCATCCCCTTCCAACTGGGTGGCAGCTGGATGGTACATCGATAATTTCACATTGACAGGAGACCAGACAAATAGTGCTTCGGCATATTTATCCTCGGCCAGTTATAATCTTAATCTTACAGGTCTCACCAACCCTGTTTTTGAGTCCAGGCTCTGGTGGGATACCGAACCGGGTGTGGATGGTGCTACCCTGCACTATTCCCTTAACGATGGTGATACATGGACGGCCGTTTCAAATACTTCCGGGTATGATGCTTACTGGAACTGGTATGCCGGAAATGCGGTATCAGAACTTGGATTGGATGGCTGGAGCGGTCAGAGCGGGGGATGGAAAACCGTCAAGCACATACTTCCACCCGAAATGATCAATCAGGATGACGTACAGTTCAGATTTGAATTCAAGGCTGATAAATTCAATAATCAATACGATGGAATTGCCCTGGATGATGTACAAATAACAGAAGCACCGGGAGACCTGGGAGTTCTGGAGGTGTTATTACCTGTTTCCGACTGCAATCTGAGTCCGAATGAGACCTTTAGACTTCGCCTTAGAAATTATGGCATTAGAAATTTACAGGCAGGCGACACCATTCGTATTGGTTATTTCATCAACCATGAAGGAGAAGTTCAGGCTGCAGAGGAAACAGTCCTTCTTACCCAGTCGTTTCCGGTTGGGACCAACCTGGATTTTGACATGTTAACTCCATTTGATTTAAGCAAGAGCGGAGCTTATAATGTAGATGCGTTCACAATCGAAGTGGATCCATACTATTATAATTCTATAGCAAATGATACTGCGACCAAGCTGATCGAGGTAAAGAAACCGGCAGTTGAACTTGGACCGGATATCTCAACGGTCCAACCCGATACGCTTGTATTAAAAGCATTTTCAGGGGTCGGGGGACTCACATATGAGTGGCAGGACGGTTCTACTGACTCGATTTTCGTTGTGGACACGGCCGGGACTTATTTTGTGGAAGTAACGAATGAACTGTCCTGCGTTGCAAAGGATACCATCAAAATTTTGGAATTAATTGCTGACGCCGGAGTTACCAAACTACTTTCACCTGTTTCAGATTGCGAACTTGGATCAATTGTAGGTTTTACTGTAGAAGTCCAAAACTTCGGTACGGATACACTGGATATTGGTGAGGAAGTTCCCTTACGATACCGGATTGATACGAATCCGGCGATTGAAGAAAACCTCATCTTAACTGAGAGGATTTACCCGGACAGTACTTTTGAATATACTTTCACTACGACTTCAGATATGTCTGCGGCGAAATCCTATTCATTTAAATCCTACACAGATTTGCTCTGGGATAATACCGGTTCGAACGATACTCTGAATGCGGTTGTGGTCGCTTATGGTTATACTCCGATTGACATGGGACCGGACACAGTAATTAAGGCATTGCAATATACTCTTGATGCGGGATCCGGATATGATTCATATCTATGGGAGGATGGCTCAACCAGCCAAACCATCATTATTGATACCACCGGAGAGTATAAGGTAACTGTTCAAGCCGGAATTCAATGCCCGAATTCTGACTCGGTTTACCTGACTCTGGTGTATCCGGATATTGCTATAGAAAGACTGATTAACCCGACAAATGCCTGCGGTCTGTCAGCTGCTGAAAATGTCGAGCTGTATATAGTAAACATGGGGACCGATACCCTGAGCACCAGCGATACTGTCATGATCTCCTACCAGCTTAATGCTGAACCGGCAGTAAATGAATCATTTTATATTGACCAGGCTGTTGAACCTGGTGATTCTATATTATTCTCATCAACCGGAACTGTGAATATGACCGGAACCGGGATTTTCCAGTTTACAGTCAATGCATCTTACAGCACGGACCTGAATCTATCTAATAATGGATTCAACGAATCTGTTGAGCTTTATGGTTTTCCGGATGTATCACTGGGACCGGATCAGGTGCTTAATGTCAGCGACTATTTACTTGATGCAGGGAGCGGATTCCCATCCTATTTATGGCAGGACGGATCAACGGAACAGCAATTTCTGGTAGAACACGATAAGCAAACCTCTGACTCTACCTACTCGGTTACAGTAACTGATGAGAATGCTTGTATTACTGTTGAACAAATCAAGATCGGTTTCGATATCATAGATATCTCCCCTGTATCGGTTAGCAGTCCATCCTCTGCATGCATACTTACAAACGAGGAAGAACTAAGGATACAGATACGAAACAACGGATCCCATCCAATTGTAAATGAACAGATAAAAGTTACAGCTTCCGTTGATGGAGGGGTTCACATTACCGTTCAAAAAACTCTCATTTCCCCACTGAATCCTGGCGATTCCCTTGAAATTATCTTTGGATTTCCTATTGACTTATCCGCTGAAGGGGATCATTCCATTTTGGCCTTTTCTGTTTATAGTAAAGACGCTGATCCTGATAATGATACTCTTCAGGTAATTGTTAGCCATGTAGGTGAAGCCAAACCTGATCTGGGAGGCACAAACGACAGCCTGGGAACAACCCTGCCCCATCTCCTGGATGCAGGAGGCGATTTTGCTTCCTACCTCTGGAACGGAATTTCGGGCAGCAGAACTTACACTGCTACTGAGTATGGATGGTATTTGCTGGAGGTTATAGACCCCTATGGTTGCGCCGGGAAAGACTCTTTGTATCTGATGCTCTCAAATCATCTCGAAGAATTACAGTTGCCAGGGAATATCATAGTATTTCCAATTCCAGCCGATGATAAATTGAATATGGAGTATCGATCCAATGTGAGAGAGAACTATATGCTGGAAATTTTTAATGCTATGGGAAGTATGATTCTGGTTAGGGAATACAAGGATGTGAATGAGATTCTTGAAACACTGGATGTTTCCGGTATGGCCAAGGGCTTGTATTATCTCCGGTTAAGATCGGGTTATCGACAGAGTATTAAGCAGATAATTATTGAATAAATTAAAGAAAAACATCAAAATCAGAGATCTATTCTTACAGATTTACAACGCAATACAGCAGCCACATGCCATATGTCCACGGTTACACTCCCCGGGAGACCAGGAGGCTGCTTGAGCAGGCCCTGATCCTTGAGGAACTTCTTCATTCCGGCACCAACTATTCTGCTGGTTCATCAGTTTTGGAGGCTGGCTGTGGGGTAGGAGGACAAACACAGATCCTCTGTCGGAGAAGTCCGGATGCAAAATTCACCTGCATTGATATCTCGGCAGAATCCATTCAGCAGGCAGAAAAAATGGCCATGGATACTGGGATTAGCAATGCAATTTTCCAAGAGGCGAATATAAACTCATTACCCTTCCAAGCGGAAAGTTTTGACCATGTGTTTGTATGTTTTGTACTTGAACACCTTCCCGATCCCGTCTCAGTTCTAAAAAATCTTTCCAATCTTCTCAAATCCGGCGGAACCCTTACGGTTATCGAGGGAGATCACGGATCTGGATTCTGGACTCCCGAATCTCCTGAATCAAGAAAGGCCTGGGATGGATTGGTTAGATCCCAGCTTGATAATGGACATGATCCTGATATTGGCAGACGGATCTACCCTCTTCTAAAGACCACCAGCCTCGACATTGAGCTAGTGGAACCACGAGTGGTTTATGCGGACCAGTCCAGTCCCAAATTACTGGATGGAGTAATCAAGCAGATCATTGCCCCCATGGTTTACTCAGCCGAAAAGCAAGTCCTGAAAACCGGTTTAATGAAAAAGGAGGACTGGGTCAAGGGACTTGAAGATATCCGCAATGTTGCCCTTCATCCGGAAGGAACATTTTTCTATACCTGGTTCAAGGGAATTGCCAGGAAACTATAATTCACCGTCCGGACCATCAGGCGAAATTGGAATCAGGAGTTATTTAGCAGGGAAAATCTCCAGGAGAAGATGCTCCTGCAATGCCTTATTTCTGGTTTTATAGTTCAGGAAATCACCCCTTAGCATGGTGATATGGTAATGGGGGAAGGATTTCAGGACATCATATTTAATCTCGTTTATTTCCAGACTGTCAAGGTATCTTTCATGGGTAAACAACAGATAATTCTCATCGCTGTTTTCATCCATTAATTCAGCCATGCTCTTTAGAATCCTTACTTCCGCATGGGAATGAAAATGGATAGTATACGAAAGGAGTCCAATGGCCTTAATGTCGCTGCCAGGCTGTGTTTGATTTGCGAAATTGGCGGCTTTGGTGCCGGATTGATATTCAAGCAGATCCGGGTAGAATATCAGGTTCAGGTAAAAGTTCAGTAAAATTGATACCAGGCAGGAATAGTAGAATATTTTCATTTTGCGGGACCCGGAGTATCTTTTTACCATGAACATTCCTCCTGCAATCAGAAGAAATGATATAAGGGTAAGAATTGAAATATTCTCAGGTCTGAAGAAGAATTGAAGGATTATTAGCATAGCCATTATCAGGAAGATTATGGTCCATTGACTGATTGTATAAAACCTGGATTCTCCTCTGGTATGATCCTTCTGGATAAAACCTGCAGTTAGAATGGCCAGCAGGGAAAAAATTACATTTGAATAATGGGGCAATTGGAACTGTGATGCTGAAAAAAGCAGTAGAGAGAACAGGATTCCGGATATTGTCAGGAATTCATGTTCATTCCTGAGCCGGGGGATGTTTTCCCTGATTCTGCTGTAGATGGCGTAATACAATAGCACTGCCCAGGGAAGGAAGGCCCAAAGCAGAGTATGAAGGAAGAAGAATGGATCTCCTTTCCCCTGAATGGGACCGGTATTGAAAAATCTACCGAACTGGCTGTCCCATAAGAAAAAACGGATCCCTGATACACCGGTTTTTCCAAATACAATCTTTTCAGGGTG
>JAUUZM010000201.1 GCA_030589965.1 Bacteroides sp. | reverse complement strand
TCCCTGGTATTGGTGATAATTGGATTAAAATTACCTACAATCTTTGGCATTCGTTCAAATTGCATACCATCCAGCATACCCTGCCGGATTGTTTCAGCACGCTTCTCCCATGATTCAAGGTTGTCCCATTGGCTGCCAAACTCCTTCATCATCAAATTGGCTTCATCTTCTGTCCAGTGCCTGCCCTGGCATAACATGTTTTCCTGGGCATATGCCAGTGATCCTGAACAAATTATTAAAACCAGTAAAAGAGTTCTAATTATATTTCCTTTTCTAAATATCTTTGGCATTCTATTCATCTTTGGGCTCCTTTCTAATTGACTTCATAAACGAAAACGTAAAAGCCTTCTTTTCTTATATCAAGGTCAATTTCTCCAAGATCGTAAGAGTTGCGTCCTTTATCAAGAGAAACCTTAGAAAATTTCTTACTGAAGATCTTTTTCCCATTAAGATCCCTGCAGGTGACCGTCACATCCACCAATTTCTGATCTCCAAGATTTATAACTTTTACCGGCAGTTTATCGTTTGGACCATAGACAACATCCACATTACCGGAGCAGGCCAGGACATCCTGGAAAGCCATCTTAACGGTGTGAAAAGATATCTTCGAATATCCGAAATAATCTATGAGGGGCTTTTGGTAAGTAGACGTATTACCTCCACCATGCAAAGAACACCAGGCCATGCCATCGTAATCAAGCCAGCGCTTCTTCTTATATGCTTCAAACGCACTAAATCCCTGCCAGGCCTGGCTAACCCTCCATTCATCCGGTCTCAAATTTCTTCCGATAGAGCCAACATCATAATTCAATTCATAGGAGAGAATCTGATAAGAAGGCTTGCCCTTACGTAATGTCCAGTTTGGCTGTCCCGCTGATTCCTCACTCTCAAAATCGAAATAAGCCCTATGCCTGCTGTTCAGGTAATCGACCCGATACCCTTTCTCTCTCCATCCCTGTTCCCCTATAAATTCAGGAGGAACCGGGTACTTTCTTAAGGTAGACCATTGGGCACCATATCCTGTGGTATGGTCCATATTTCCCCTTGTAATCATGGGGGCTGTCCACACCGGGTCAGCCTCAAAAGCTTCATTCTTACCGATCAGAGTGCCCATGTCATTCGGTGTACCCTGATCCCCGAATCGGCTGCCACTGGCCGTTGGAGAAATCAAACGGCTGGGGTCATTGGGATAGATGGACTGGTAGATGTTCTGGTAAAAAGCAGTTGCTTCTTCCTTGAAATTTTTAAATTTTGGGTGGTTCCCTGGTTGCCACATGACTATGCTGGGATGATTTCTAACCTGTTTCACGTATTGGGCTAAGGCATCAAAATCAATAATCCATGGAGTGCCGGTCCGAACCCAGGAACCTGTTGACCACTGAAACATAAATCCCATCTGGTCCCCTATTTCTGCCAGCCTTGGATCATTAATTCCACCCTTCATCCCGTGATGAACACTCATACGGAACATATTCCCATTAGTTCTCTTCATCATCATTATTTCCTTCACCAGCCAGTAATCATCCGCACACCTCAAGGTTCTGGCAATATCCTCCAGGGGATATTTATATGCGAATAAAAGTGCTCCGTTCATCATTTCCGGCTCGCCGTTAATGCGGAATGTACCTCCCTCCTGGCTGACCGTGCGTATTCCCGTAGTTACAACATAATCATCAACTACCTTACCGTCCTCATCCTCA
Source organism: Bacteroides sp. (assembly GCA_030589965.1). Taxonomy (GTDB): domain Bacteria; phylum Bacteroidota; class Bacteroidia; order Bacteroidales; family SM23-62; genus SM23-62. Next base: position 4,580 of record JAUUZM010000201.1, on the reverse strand, counting down.
ATGCTTACAACTACTTTATACAGGCGTGGATCATTAAAATGCCATTTATCAGGAGATTCCAGAAGAATGTCCTCCGAGAAGGTTACATCCCTGTTCAACCTGAGATTCACAGGGAATTTTTTTTCGAGGACAGGTTCTGCTTCTTCCAAAGGAAACCATTTATAGAACTGAACCTTAACAAAACCGTTAAATTCGCGGGTTGTCTTCCACTCCCTTTCATCAGCTCTCCAATCCTGATTCATCATCTCTGCTGAAACAGAGACTACGGCATTCTCATCCAGTACCCTGGTATATACAAACACATCCTTAATATATTGTTTCTGATGGAGATCTATCCATGTCCGGCCTGCAAACCATCCGGTATAGAAGTCAGCCGAAGTATGGCGATTGGTGATCTCAACTTTATTTGGGAATACCTTTAGACCAATCGTGTTTTCACTGTTCTTCTTCAAATAATCAGTAATATCCATGCTAAAAGGAGTGCGCTTATGAACCACTGCCACAACCTTACCATTGATCCATATTTCACCTCCAGGATCAAGGGTTTCCAGGTTCAAATTTGCCCGTACAAAATCCCCGATGTACACCTTTTTTCTCAGGTACATTGATTCATGCTTGTAACGATCCCCTCCATGCGCATACGGCAGTTCGACTCCTTTCCATTCACTGTCATCATACTCCCCGGCCTGCCATCCATGTAATTTGGGTGTGATACTAAAATCCTCATTCAGAAAGGTATTTATCTGAAAGGGTACATCCCGGGTATGAATATCATCCGTAAAAACAGAAACTGTGTATTTTACCCCGTACAGATTATCCACAATGCATCCCTTTGCACCGGAGATATTGATATTATCAAAAGAAACAGATTTATCAAGGGGTAGAAAATCCACCACCAATCTTCCACCAACATATAAATTGTACTTTCCGTTCTCCAGATCCGTTTCAATTTTCAAATTGACAAAATCAGTACCTCCATAATTGGCTACAGGAGTGCTTTTTCCATCCACATTAACCATGATTGAACCTTTGGAAAAAGAAATTTTCTGAGCTTCACCCAGGGAGATTTCCTGGACCTCATCTGTTGCTGCCGGCTTAAAATCCAGCGAGATAAGAGACCTCCATTCCTGGGATTCAATGTCGATGATTTTCGATTGTTTTTCCATGAAGTGTAACTCACCGTCTTTAACCTCCAATCCATCCCGGTTCCACCATTCCATCCTCTCAACCTCAGCTTCCCTCTTGCCAGTTTTGTATCCAAGCATCTTCCATGAATTAAGGACAATGCGATCCCTAACAGAAGGAAGGGGCTGGGGCTTAATTTTCTCAGCTATAGCCTTTGCTTCTTCATCCGAAACTACCTTCTGATCCCAGTTTTCATTCTCAAAGAATTTTCTGGCGGACTTTTCATAGGCATCCAGGTATTCCAGTCGCTTTTCCGTATCAAAATACTCGGTTTGACCCTTAAAATCAGTGTCCCCATCTGCCTTTTCATCAGGGGTATAATAACGAAGTTCAAAAGACCTGTAAACTTCCTGGGATGAAACTTCCGTCCATGTTCCTGCAGCTAGAAGTACAAAGCCCAGACTGCAAATAAGATTAATTCTAATTTTTTTGATGGTTCTGTTGATTTTCATTTTCAATTCATTTAGGGATTCAAATCTAATTTTACTTACTATACAAAACAGATACAGGATTCGAACAATCCTGATACTGAATATTATTGACGTTTATCTTACTGTCAACCAGTCGGATATCTTTTGATCCTTCTCCTATCACCAGTATTTTTTTATCCGTCTCTCCCAGATTTTCAATAAAAATATTTGAGCACATATCGAAGGTGAGTATGGTTTCTTCAGCTGGACTGATCTCTATGTTTTTAATCAGAATTGCAGCTGCATCGATAAGAAGTGCACCCATGTCGGACTGAACCTTAATATTTTCCATCCGGATGGTTTCAATAGGCATTTCCGGGATTCCCTGGATACGAATGGCATGTCCCCCGGCACCCTTACAATCAATATTTTTGTAATTGATATTTCGTATCCTGGGTGTCATACGGGTTAATGGATGAGCAGGATATCTTTCAGTATACCTGGGCATATGGATCTTGATGGCTTCCTTTTGCATTTCTCCCATCTTAATATTTTCAAACCATACATTCTCAATGGCCTCTCCCCTGCCCCTTGCAGTCTTGATTCTTAATCCCCTGTCAGTTCCGTTAAATTCGCAATCATGCACATATATGTTTCTGACTCCCCCGGATGTTTCTGATCCGATTACTACACCTCCATGTCCCTGCAAACCCTTACAATTCCTTACAACAATATTCTCAGTGGGCATGGCCTTTTTATACCCGTCAATTCCCCTGCCTGATTTCAGGGTGATACAATCATCTCCGGTATCCAGAGTGCAACCCTCAATGAGAACATTTTTACAGGAAGACAAATTTATACCATCCCCATTACCTGTTTTACCATATTCTCCCATAGTAACTACCGTTACATCCCTGACAATCACATTTTCACAATACACCGGGTTCACCGTCCAGTATGCCCCATACATCAGCTTTATATCCTGTATCAAAACATTTTTGCAGTACATGGGCATGACAAAACAGGGTGCCAGCAAGCTTTCTTCCACATCATCAAAAACGCGTTCTTCTAGAGGAACATCCTTTTCAGCCATGTCCACCAATATCAGCCATGGATCCTCACTCTTTTCATAGGCATTTCTCCATTTCCACCAGGTCTTTCCCTGACCGTGGAGGGTGGCCTTGCCGATGATCCCAATATTAGTAGCATTGAGAGCATAAATAAAGGATGAGAACTTATAACAATCAATTCCCTGGTGCCTTGAAAGTACGGCCGGTAAATAATCTTCAGCATCCGTACTGAAAAGAATCTCAACTCCCTCTTCAAACTTTATGCAGACATTATCTTTCAGAACAATTGGCCCACAGAGATATGTTCCTTTTGGGACTGTCACATACCCTCCGCCAGCTTTAGTGGCTGCATCAATTGCCCTGGCAAATGCCTCAGTACATTTTACCTTTCCTCCTTTTTTGGCTCCATAATCCTTCACAGAGAAGAATTTATCAGGGAAAGAGATTTCCTTAATACTAACATCGAAGGGGGCATCAAGTTTGATTTCAGCCTGGACTTGTAGAGCAAGGAATATTCCCAGTGCAGCTATAATAAATTTATCTTTCATAATTTCTGTTCTAAAAAGTTTAAGGTTATGTTTTTTTGAAATTCTGGATATCTTTAATCATTTTACAAATCTTCCTGAGTAAACTTCATTTTTTTCATCACGAATTTGAACCAGGTACATTCCATTCTGCATTTCATGGGTTTTCATTTGAAATTCCTTTCCATTCACCGGGGATTCAAAAACAAGGCTCCCATTAAGAGAGTAAAGCCTGACATGTTTGATTTCCCTTGCATGTAAAAGAGCTAATTCCTCCGATTTATGGACATATAGAACCTTGAATGGATAATCATCCTTCACTGATTGCTTAGCAATCGCAGCCGGACCTTCCTTATTCTGATTCCAGGTGATCGCGTTCACCAGGCTGTACATATACACCTCTATATTCGGATATGATCCATCCACGCTTGTTAATTGTGCATCAGAAGGATCATTTGGGTCCAGCCCGTAATCGGTTTCCCAGTAATCTGGCATCCCATCACTATCGCTATCTTCAGGTGCTGGCAGGGATTTTAACTCGGGCCATCCTCCCACCGCAGATTGGGTATCAATGAGCCCGGCTGTGCTGCCGTTACCACCATCCCAATAGGTGACTGTTCCGGTTTCCACTTCATGAATGATTCGCCTGTCAATGGTATCCCTTACGAGACAAGCCCCGGCATATGCAAGAACCTTTTCATAGGCCCATTCTGCGGAATGGGTGGTAACTTCTCCGGGATCAAGCTCTGCCATTAACTTCATGGCATCCTTATCCTCCTGTGAAACTACTCCATACTTACTGTGAAACTGATTATAGACTCCATAGGTCCAGTTATCATTGGTGGCTGCCGCCGAGGCAGTCAGGACATTGCCGCTGATATAAAATTTACCCCAGATGTTAGTTGTTGCATAACCCGTATCTATCAATTTATCAATAGCGATTATTCTATCCTTTTTGGAGGTCGCGGGCCCGGATTTATAATAACAATTCACAATATTCACATTCATGGCCTCAGCCCCGTAGCATGTGTTTCCCCCGGAATTATAAATTACATTATTTCTAAGGTCAACCAAGTCAGTTAGAGCAAATGTGTCCCCCTTATACTCTCCTAACCTGGGATTTCTGCTATCATGAGAAGCGAGCAGATTATGATGAAAGGATGCATTTTTCCCTCCCCATATCCCCCCATATCCGTGTTTCCCTTTATCATGCACCGAATTTCGTAGACTTTCAGACATGATACACCACTGCATGCTGAAGTTTTCATTATGGTAAAAGGACACACATTCATCAGTTGACCAGCTCATGGAGCAATGATCCACAATAATGTTTTTATGAAAACGGCCACCCAAAGCATCATTTTCCTGCTTTGCCTCGTCTCCCATTCTGA
>JAUUZM010000222.1 GCA_030589965.1 Bacteroides sp. | reverse complement strand
GTGAAAGAAGCATTGTTCCATCCGGAGCAATCAGGAAATAGGAGGGATATGTCTGTATATCATAACCTTCCAGGATATCAGGCTGGTTTGAAAAATGCAGGAATGTCCAGGGATAGTTATTGTTCTCCACTAATTGTTTCATGTTGTCCGAACTATCATCCACCAGGATGGTAATTATACTGAGCTTTTCCTTAAGCCTTTCATTCAGAACCCTCAGGTACTCGTATTCGCGGACACAATAGTAACCAAATGAATTACAGAAATTCAGATAAATATATTCCCCTTGAAAATCTGATAAATGTACCAGGGTACTGTCTGAATCGAAAAGGGCAAAATCAGGGGGTTTATATCCTGGCAATACTTTGGTGATTTCAAGCATTATATTCTTTACCATTTGCCTGTTCATTTCAATAGATGTTCTGGCCCTTGTTGAGTCGAGCAACTGTATCATTGACGAAGGAATGTTTTTTCCATCATAGTACCCGTCATACAGACCTTTTATCAATACCAGCTCACGCAGTGAATCAGACCTCAGGGCAGCCTCCCTGGTAAGGATCTTATTCACCTTAGCATAATCTTTATCACGGTTAAGTACCTGGGGCAGCTTCTGGGATGGGTATTCCTCGGCGAAAGTCAGGAAGTAATTCTTGAAGACTTCGTTGAATAATTCCATATAGGCAGGGTTCTGATGGAGGACAGGCTGGTTGAGGAAGAATTCCTGTATAATCTTCTGCGCGCTGACCTGGCTTCCATAATGCTTAAACAATCCGATCCGATAGTCAATATATGCATTCAGGTATTGGTTCGAAAGGGAATCAAAGGGTGCACGAATTTCCTTTTCTGCTTTATCAAATTCTTTACGATCCACCTGGCTGCCATAAGCATTAATGACGAACTTATAATAATAAGGATAAAAGGTATCATTAAAAGCACGAATAATGAAATTCAGTTCCTCCTCCTGTGCAACAGGTTTCGCATTAGAAATGTTCTCTGCCTTGACACTCAGGTGTATGGATGTTTCTTCGAAATATGGATTTACCAGATCCTGCAAGCTTTTATCACGTTTCCCTGGTAGCTGAAGAGTATATGCATTTCCAGGTTCGGTATAGAGATAGCAGTTAAAAATCCCCAGGTAAGTATAAATATGTCTTGTAGATTGAATTGGAATTATGCATTTAAAATAACCGCTGTCATCAACCGCGCATTCACCCAATTTCTCTTCACTGAATGAAATCATATTTGAGTAAGCCATGAAGACCAGGGTATCACCGGAATAATCCGCAGATCTGCCTTTGAGTACGATATGGGTATCTTCCCCCTGAAGAAGAGTCGGAAAAACAAGAAGAAAACATAATACGGATACCAGGAATGATTTAATCATTTACAGAATATTTTGAGAGATCAATGGCTTTAGGAATAAATTGACTAGCGTCTCCTCCATACTTAATGACATCGCGAATGATGGTGGAATTAATGGGTGTATGTTCAGGAAGAGTCAGAAGAAAGACTGACTCAAGTTCAGGATACATGGCTTTATTAATTTGTGCAATGGCCCTTTCATATTCAAAATCAGCTGCAGTCCGGAGTCCCCTTAAAAGATATTGTGCACCACTTTCCTTGCAAAAGTTTACGGTCAGGCCGGAATAGCTTAATACTTTAATATTTAACTGGTCCCTGAAAACCTCTTGTATCATATCCAGTCTCTGATCGATTGAGAAGTAAGACTGTTTTTTTGTATTTGTACCGATGGCTATAATGATCTCATCAAACATAGGCATTGAACGCATAATAACAGATTCATGGCCAATGGTGAAAGGATCAAAGGAACCGGGGAATAAGGCGATCTTTTTGCTCATGGGTTGGATTCCTGGTTGCTTAGGTAAAAGTATAAAATAATAGGATATATGACTTATGTCCCTACTTGATTTCCTTCTCTTTCATGGAGCTGACGAAGAGAATATTCCCAATATCTTCATATGCGGTAAATAGCTTAATCCCCTCTGCTTTTATTAACTCACTGCGAAATCCAACTATTGTAAGGTCGGCATCCTGTGATTTCTCGGATATGATTTGCTTGGAATTAACATCAGGATCAGCAGGTATCAGTTCTACATTACTTGGGGAAATTGGGAGCCTTCCGGATTTAATCAGATCCAGGAGGTCCATTCGTTTACGCTCAAGGTCATCAGGATTATGAGTTGCAAAAATCTTTATCTGTCCTTTTCTCCATTCCGGATGTCCGAGTATAATATAACCCAGAAGGATCATCAGATTGGCATTTTCATAATCCATAATTGAAATCCATATATGTATGTCCTTCTTATAGCCAAAACTTTTATAGCTTGTATTCAGGACACATATATCAAAATTTGTTGTTTCCAGCAGGCGATGATTTTTAAGAACCTCTGTCAGTGAATCCGGATCCGTTCTGGAGAATTCAAATAGGATCATGTTATTCCCCTTGCCCGATATTCCACTTAGCTGTATCACCTGGGCAATGGCTGAGGTGTAGGACGGACTGATGATAGTATCCAGGTATACCCTGTTCTTGCTTCCCGCTGCGAGGTTAATAAGCTTCTTGAGAATCTCTTTTGAATTCTGATTAGTTTCCTTTGAGAGGTATCCTTCGATATAGTGAATATAGGTACCAAAACCATATTTCAGGGAAAGCCATCTTAACACATCAAACGCAGATCTTCTTACGAATGTGTCTTTCGATATGCATATTACAAATGGTCTCCAGTATTTGTCCGGATCTTCCTTATCCGCCCTCTGGGCAAATATCTGGAGTTGTCTGCTGAGTTGGAAAACTACTCCCCTGAACAATTTCCCAAGTCCCTTTTTTTCATTGGTATTGTAGGTGGTTACTGAATAATAGATCATCCCCATAATGACCAGTGAAACGGTTGCATACAGCCCGTTCATCTTAAACATAAGCCAGATAGAGAATATCGCACCAATCGCGGAGATATACCATTTGGACCTGAAAGTGGGCCGGTAGGATGGATCAGCTGCAAAATGTTCCAGAAGAGAGATGGTACAAATGGCCCCATATGTTACCATAAAAAACATTGAGATTGCCTTGGCAACGAAGTTCAGTTCACCGACCAGCACGAAAGCAAAAGCGATGAGGATGGTAACCAGGGAACTGTTAAAGGGTTCGTTTGACACCGGTTTCCCTTTAGCGAACCAGGTATTGACAAATATTGTAGGAAATATATTATCGAGACCCATGGCCTGAAGAGTTCTGGGTGCCACCATAATTGATCCAAGAGCAGATGACAGTGAAGCAGCTGCCAGTCCAATGGGAATGATGGGTCCCCATACAGCAATCTTCTGCATGATCATCTGGTCAGTTGCCAGCTCTTCAGGGGTGGCTGAAATGCTTAATTTATAGGCTACGACAATATAGACCAGCATACCTGCAAGAGTAGCCCAAAGTGTACCCTTTGGAATTGATTTTGAGGGATCTTTCAGATCCCCTGATAGTCCGAGTCCAGCTGCCAGTCCGGTAAAAGCAGGAAATATTATTGCAAACACATAAAAGAAAGGATCGGCTCCTGAGATGCGGTTATTAAGAACGAATGTGGTCTCAGTACTGCCGGTCGATTTTCCAAACAGAAAAAGCAGAATTGATGTGAATAGCAGTGCTACTACAAAATAGAGTGCCTTCATGCCAAGATTGGCACCCTTTGTTAATATCAGGACTGCCAGGATAATGGTTGTCGGAATGGTTATAAACCGCTTGTCGGGGATGAGAATATTATATGAATCTGAAAGCCAGTTGAGGACCGGTTCGAACGCGAAACCAAAGGCTATAATGTAGAAGGCAACCGAGATAGCCTGTGAAAGGTAGAGAGTGATCCCTATAGCTGCACCAATGTTTAGTCCAAACGATCTTGAAATGATATAATATGCTCCCCCTCCCAGCACTTTTTGGTTGGTGGCAATCTCTGCTACTCCCAGTGCGGTAGGAATGGTTACCAGATGCCCAAGGGCAATAATACCAATGGCCCCAATAAACCCGACGTGCCCGACTGCATATCCAAGGCGCAGAAACAGGATGGCACCAAGAATGGTGGAAATCGTGGTCATAAAGACCGGGAGGGTGCCAAAATTAGCTTTTTGGTTTACTAGGGTGCGGGCCATATTGCCTGTGAATATGGAATAAATTTAAAACAATGGCAATTGTTTAATACCTTTTAACCTGGATCCCGGCAAAAACTACATCAAGTTTGATCTTCAGGTGATTGCTATCCGGGTTATATGATTCGCTTTGATAAGAAGAGGATCCGAAAACGGCAGTATTCCCATCTGGGAGTTCTGCTCCTGAGAACACTGCGTCTGCTACAATCTTTACTGGCATATCCCTGTCTATCCTGATTTCAGATGCCCCAAAAACAGTTCCGATCTTGACATTTACATTTCCATTACTGAGGTCGATATCGGTAAAATCAAAATTCCCCTTACCAAATACAATATTGTATTCTTTATTGTTTTCGGGATGATAAAACTCTCTTTCGTTGAATATTACATCATCTGGTCCGGATTCAAAATGAAACAACCCGAAACTGCCGAATAGTATCCTAAGTCCGATATAGATAAAAAACAGGGCAAACAGGACTTTGAATACAGGGAATTCAACATTAAATACAAATCTGATAATTAGAGCAAGCCCGATAAATATCAGTAGTGCTCCCCAAAATACTCCAGCGCCCATTTTCATAATTTTTAATTATTACTGTTTAAATCTGATTCAAAAATATATCTCAATATGCAAATTGACATCAAAGAATCGGTAAACGAACTGATTTTATCGGTGAAATTCGAAAATATTTAATTATTCTTGTAGTAACCAACCACTTTGTAGAGTAATACATTAAACGAATTAAACATTAATTCCTGCAACCATGAAAAAGCTATTCTTTTTCACACTGATAGTTCTCCTGCCCATTTTTGTCCAATCACAGGTTTGTGTTACCCTCTATGAGGGGGATGATTTCGGACTGGCAGAACAATATAATAATATCATTGATATTGAGATTGACCGGCTTGGAAATATATGGTATGATCTTTACTATCCTAATATTGCAACATTTTCCCAGGTAGGTAGGTTTGACGGTGATACCGGGTGGGTAAAAGTTGATAATTCTCTTCTTCCTGAATTAACCCCACTTGATTTGGCCATTGACCTGGAAGATTCCATATGGATCGCAACAAAAAAAGGGCTGGGAATTGTCCATATCCTCAGCCTGGAAGGAAGAACCATGACGCCAGATAATTCAGGTTTACCAGAAGCTAATGTAACTGCTGTTGCTGTGGATTTAAATAATGTAAAATGGATTGGATTCAGTTCAGGGGCAATTGCCGAATATTCGGATGGCAATTTTACCACCCACCAGGAATGGAATAGCACAGCTGTTAAGACCATTGAAATTGCTTCTGACGGATCTGTCTGGGCTGGACTGGGAGGTACTCCTGGTATTGTAATATATAAAAATGGTGTATGGACTACACATACTGAGCTTAAGAATATTGAAACCATAACTGCTGATAAATGGGGGAGGGTATTGGTTGCCAGCGCTGACAGTATGATAATCTATAAGGATGGAATTACCGACATTGTTCATGCTGGAAAAGGGAATGATTTACTGGGAATTGCTGTGGACTCTGAGGGTGAGATTTGGGCATGTTCGAAATACTCACTAGGATTACGAACCCGAGATCGTTTTATCCCATACTCCAGGAATAACAGTTCTCTACCAGAAGAGTTCTCGGGTCCGATTGAATTTAACAGTGATAAGCATCTATGGTTTGGTTATAAATATCAGAGCGATGTAAAAAGGACTGC
>JAUUZM010000051.1 GCA_030589965.1 Bacteroides sp. | reverse complement strand
TGTGCGGGCATTTCCCATTATCCATATGCATGGAACTTTGGATAACTATGAGACCTGGTCCGGAGATAACTCAAATTCATGGACTGTCCCGGAAACATTAAATTTCTGGCTTGAGAACAATGGTTGTAATCCATCCGCGGATACAGTATTCCTACCCAACCTGGATCCAAATGATGGTTGTACAATCGAAAAAATCAGTTACACTAACTGTTCAGGTGAGGGCATAATTCAATTTTACAAGATTCCTAGGGGAGGACATGCCTGGCCGGGTTCTGCATTTACCTGGAATGGTGAGGGGAACAAAAACATGGATATTAATGCCAATGTTGAAATCCTTAATTTTTTTAATCAATTTGAAAATCCCCTGCTTGACCTTGCTTATGCAAAAACCTTGGAGGTATATCCAAAATTCATATCGCCGCAACAGAGTGACACACTTAAACTCATCGTTCAAATTAGCAATCCGGAGAATCATCCTTTAGATGTCATCGCTGTTATACAAGGTGAAAAATCCACATTTATTGATACAATTCAATTGTTTGATGATGGCTTGCATGGTGACAGCGATTCCTCTGATAATATCTGGGGTAATATAAAACGCTTAGAAAATTTGGACGAAGATATGTATAAAGTAAGCCTGTTTACACATGACCATATTTATGATAGTAAGCTGGATTATTTCTGGCCGGCCCGTTTCACAACAATCGGCCCTTTAGATTATGAAGCATATTATGACACCTGGAATGACACTATCCCGAATCCAGGTGACAGAATATGGTTTAAACTCCTGTTAAGGAACAAAGGTTCATCAAATACAGCCACTAATATTAGGGCTGAGTTGACCTGTCTTGATACTTCTATATCCATAATTACTTACAAGCAAAATTTTCCGAATATAGCTCCCGGAGATGCAGGAGTTTCTGACGGCTTTTACTATATAAATATCTTTGAGACCTGCCCTGACAATACAGAAATTATTTTTACGGCAGATATATACAGTAATGGTTACAAATTCTGGAGCGATACCTTTAATATTTTTGTAGAACCGATAGGTATTAGAATTGCCGAGAAACCAATAGCCAGGATATTCCCAAATCCAACCAAAGATCTCATAACCATTGAAACAGATAATCCTGAACCCTGTTCAATAGAGATTACAATCCTGAATGGTCAATTGGTTTACACCGCAGAAATGGAAGGAACCTCGCAGCAGATAGATCTTTCATCCTTCCAGAAGGGATTATACTTCATCACGGTAAGGTCCAGGGATAAAGTGTGGACGGAGAAGATTATAAAGTTATAGGCAAGCTTCAATATTCATAAACCTTGAATTATGAACATTAAAAATTGTTCCAATTTTGTATAGACATTACATGACGGTATGGATTGTTAATAAAGCCGCCTCCATTGCGCAGCAATGTTGAGGCGAATTAATAATCCATCCGGATACTAATCTTCGGCTTCTTCAGCTTCGTAAGCTTTCAGCAGCTGTTCCTGAATATCTGGCGGAACCGGAGCATACTCATCAAACTTCATGCTGTACATGGCCCGTCCTCCCGTCAGTGAACTGAGAGCTGTGGAGTACTTATTCATTTCTGCCAGTGGTACCTTGGCTGAGATCTTCTCAAATCCTTTTTCACTGGACATGCCCTGAACGATTGCCCTTCTGCCCTGGAGGTCAGACATGACATCTCCCATGCGGTCTCCCGGAACCAGGACTTCAACATCATAAACAGGTTCCATAATTTTTGGTCCGGCATTCTTGAAAGCCTCACGGAATGCATTCCGGCCTGCAAGTTTAAAGGATATTTCGTTTGAATCAACCGGGTGCATTTTGCCATCGTATATGAATACCCTGATGTCGCGGGCATAGGATCCGGTAAGCGGGCCTTCTTCCATTTTTGCCATAATTCCCTTAAGGATAGCAGGCAGGAACCTGGCATCGATGGATCCGCCGACAATACAATTATAAAAAAGGAGTTTTCCGCCCCAATCAAGGTTGATTTCATCCTTATTACGTACAGAGACCTTTATATCTTTGCCGTTGGCCTTGAACACGGTCGGATCGGGTGCCCCTTCATGATAAGGCTCAATAATCATATAGACTTCTCCAAATTGTCCGGACCCTCCGGATTGTTTCTTATGCCTGTAATCGGCCTGGGCTATCTTTGTAATTGTCTCCCTGTAAGGGATACGCGGGGCAACAAATTCGGTCTCAACTTTATAGGTGTTGTCGAGATGCCACTTAACTAATTTCAGGTGATGCTCCCCCTGTCCACCCAGGATGATTTGCTTTAATTCTCTTGAATATTCCACAGTAACGGTCGGGTCAGCTTCATGGATACGGGTCAGGGCCTCACCGAGTTTTTCTTCGTCGCCTTCGGTAAGTGTCTTGATGGCAGTTCTGAATTTGGCCTCGGGATAATCCGTTGGGGCCATTTCAATATTTGAATTTGAGGAGAGTGTATTATCAGCCTTGGTGTTTTTCAGCTTCACCGTTGCACCGATATCTCCGGCGAACAGTTTGTCTACCTTGGACCTTGTCTTTCCTGCAACAGCAAAGAGCTGAGAAAGTCTTTCCTTGGTCCGGTTGCTATTATTGATAAGGTCCATTCCCTCGGTAAGGGTTCCTGAAAGTACCTTGAAGTAATTGATCTCTCCAATATGTGGTTCATATTCCGACTTAAAGACTAACAATGTGGTATCCCCGGAAGGCACACATTTAATTTCTTGATCATCAACTGTTTTTTCAGCTTCCATATCACATGGGGATGGAAATACATTAGTCATGAATTGCAGCAATCGCTCGACTCCCATGTCTTTTTCAGCGGATGTGCAAAGAACGGGACTGATACCATTTTCAATAAGACCGCTTGTGATACCCTTGCGCATTTCATCTTCGGTGAGAGAATCATTCTCGAAGAACAGTTCCATAAGGGTTTCATCATTCTCAGCAGCTTTCTCAACTAATTCTCCATGCAATTCTATAGCCCTGTCCTTGAGCTCATCAGGCACATCGGTAACCGTTGGCTTACCACCATCCTTGGGGTATTTGTACATCTTCATCTGGAGTACATCAACGATGCTGTCAAATGAGGGACCCGCATTTACAGGGAACTGCAGCTGGGCAATTTTGGTTCCGAAACGCTCCTTGAGTGATTCAAGTGACTTTTCAAAATTGGCATGATCATGATCACATTTATTAATTACATATATAACCGGTTTGTTATATTTTTCGGTAAACCTCTGGTGGATCTCCGTTCCAACCTCTACTCCGTTCTGGCTGTTGATGACCATAAGCGCCACATCGGTAACACGAAGACTTGAAACTACACTGCCGATGAAATCATCAGCTCCGGGTACATCAAGGAAATTTACTTTCTTGTCATTATATTCTGAATATAATACAGTGGAATAGATCGAGCGCTGGTTTTCCTGTTCGATCTCTCTGAAATCAGAAGCTGTAGTTTTCTGATCCACATCCCCTTTTCTTGAAATAACTCCTCCTGCCAACAACAATGATTCAGCCAGAGTTGTTTTTCCTGAACCTGAATTTCCCAGTAAAGTGATGTTTTTTACCTGATTAGTCTGGTAAGTTTTCATTTAGCGTTTATGATTTAGATTTTACAATTCGATGTGTTTATGCCTTCTGAAATTGGACTTCCAAAAGTAATATATTTTTAAAAAGAATCAAGCTGATCAATCATTTTTGAAACAGCTGCGGATTTGCCCTCTGCGGGCATGTTAAAATGGGGTTAAATCGGAGGGTGCAAATCCGATTGAAAGGTCCGAACTCACTGTAAAATCGACGGAAAGAAACCAATCATGCAAAATCGTTTGATTTTTTATTGTTTTTTAAAAAAAAAGGATACCTTTGCGAACCGATTTACTAAAGTATAATTAAACAATAAAAAACGGCGCTTTCATATGCCTACAATACAGCAGTTAGTTAGAAAAGGAAGAAAGAAGAACATCGAGAAATCGAAGGCTCCCGCTCTGGACTCGTGTCCGCAGCGCAGAGGTGTTTGTGTTCGTGTTTATACAACCACTCCAAAGAAGCCTAATTCTGCGATGAGAAAAGTAGCCAGGGTAAGACTGACAAACCAGAAGGAAGTCAATGCTTATATCCCGGGAGAAGGACATAACCTTCAGGAGCACTCCATTGTACTTATCAGGGGTGGAAGGGTGAAGGATCTTCCCGGTGTAAGGTATCACCTTATTCGCGGTGCTTTGGATACTTCCGGAGTTGAAGGACGGACACAACGTCGCTCAAAATATGGAACAAAGAGGCCTAAGAAATAAACTATATAATATTATATATATAATGAGAAAAGGCAGACCAAAAAAACGGATCTTATTACCCGATCCCAAATATAGGGACATAATGGTGACCCAGTTTGTAAACAACATGATGTACTCCGGGAAAAAGAGTATTGCCTATGGGATCTTTTATGATGCCCTGGATATTGTTGCGGAGAGAGTAAAAGATGATGATAAATCAGCGCTGGATGTATGGAAACAGGCACTCAGCAACATCACCCCGCAGGTAGAAGTAAAAAGCCGCCGGGTTGGTGGTGCTACTTTCCAGGTCCCCATAGAGGTTAGACAGGAAAGAAAAGTATCTCTTGCTATGAAGAATATGATCAGCTTTTCAAGAACACGTTCCGGAAGGTCAATGAGCGATAAACTGGCAGCAGAGATTGTCGGTGCTTATAACCTGGAAGGTGGAGCATTCAAGCGTAAGGAAGATATGCACCGCATGGCAGATGCCAATAAGGCTTTCGCCCATTTTAGAATTTAATACAGAGCATTTGAGAGGATTGCAGCTAGTACATGAATACAGACCTGAAATATACAAGGAACATCGGCATTATGGCCCACATAGATGCCGGAAAGACCACGACGACGGAGAGAATCCTTTTCTACACTGGATTGACCCATCGGATCGGTGAGGTTCATGATGGTGCTGCGACAATGGACTGGATGGTGCAGGAGAAGGAGAGGGGTATAACCATTACTTCCGCAGCTACAACTTCTTTTTGGAACTATCATGACCAGGATTATAAGATTAATATCATCGACACTCCAGGACATGTTGATTTTACCGTTGAGGTAGAACGTTCTCTGAGAGTACTTGATGGAACGGTAGCTGTTTTTTGTGCGGTTGGAGGGGTTGAACCTCAATCTGAAACCGTCTGGAGACAGGCCGATAAATATAAGGTACCCAGACTTGCTTTTGTGAATAAAATGGACCGTGTTGGAGCGGATTTTTTTCGTGTAGTTCAAGACATTGAAGATAAGTTAGGTTCACGTCCCGTACCACTTCAGATACCCATTGGCTCAGAGGATAATTTCAGAGGCATTATTGACCTGATCGAAAGAAAGGCAATTGTATGGGTTGAGGACGAAACCATGGGGATGAAATACGAGTACACAGAAATCCCTGAGGATCTGATCGAGGAGACCGAGAAGTGGAGAGAGAAATTAGTTGAGGCAGTTTGTGAGCAGGATGATGATCTTCTGGAAAGGTACTTTGAGGACAGGGATTCCATCACGGTGGATGAGTTTATGGAGGTTACCCGAAAGGCAGTTCTAGATCTAAAGATCGTTCCTGTTCTTGCAGGAGCTTCATTTAAGAACAAGGGAATACAACGTCTTCTGGATGCCGTTGTGGCATTATTGCCGAATCCAATTGAAAAAGGAGGAGTTGTCGGCATTAATTCATATACGGATAAGGAAGAAGAGAGATTGCCTGATCCAGAGGAACCTTTTGCTGCATTGGTATTCAAGATTGCCACTGACCCATTCGTTGGAAGGCTGGCTTTTCTGAGAGTTTATTCAGGTGTTCTCAATGCAGGAGACCAGGTACTGAACTCAAGGACCACCAAAAAGGAAAGAATTAATCGCCTCTACCAGATGCATGCAAATAAACAGAATCCTAAAGAGCTGATTGAAGCAGGAGATATTTGTGGTGCAGTTGGACTGAAAGATGTAAGAACAGGTGATACAGTTTGTGATCCGAAGAAACCCATTGCCCTCGAGACTATGGATTTCCCGGATCCCGTAATCAGTATTGCCGTAGAGCCAAAAACTCAGGATGACATTGAAAAACTTGGCATGGCCCTGGGTAAACTTACTGAGGAAGATCCTACATTCCGGGTAAATGTTAATGATGAAACGGGACAGACCGTCATCAGTGGAATGGGGGAACTTCACCTTGAAATCCTTGTTGATAGACTGAAGAGAGAATTCAAGGTAGAATGTAACCAGGGTGTACCACAGGTTAATTATAAAGAAGCCATCACCAAGAAGATAGAACACCGGGAAGTATTTAAGAAACAAACCGGGGGGCGTGGAAAATTTGCAGATATTGAATTTATTATGGAGCCTGGAGATGATGGTAGCGGGGAATTGCAGTTTATTGATGAAGTGAAGGGCGGTCGTGTACCCAGGGAATTCATACCATCCGTTGAAAAAGGATTCAAGGAAGCCATGAAGAGTGGTCCGCTTGCAGGATATCCTCTTACCGGTCTGAAAATTACTTTGAAGGATGGTTCATCCCATGCTGTCGATTCCGACCAGCTTGCCTTCGAGATGGCTGCAAAGATAGGTTTCAGGAATGCTGCCAAAATCGCAAGACCGGTATTAATGGAACCCATTATGGCGGCTGAGGTGGTTACACCTGAGGATTATATGGGAGATATTATCTCTGATTTCAACAAGAGAAGGGGACAGGTAGAAGGGATGGAGTCAAGGGCTGGTGCCAGGGTTATTAAGGCAAAGGTTCCTCTGGCAGAGAAGTTCGGATATGTTACTGTTTTGAGAACACTGTCTTCCGGACGAGCCACATCCACCATGGAATTTTCACATTATGAGGAGGTTCCCGGAAATATTGCAAAAGACCTGCTTGAAAAGATACAGGGAAAATCATTGTTCGCGTAGTAGAAATTGAATAGATATAATTATTAATAGATGAGTCAAAAGATTAGAATTAAGCTGAAATCGTACGATCATAATCTGGTTGATAAATCAGCTGAAAAGATCGTAAAAACGGTAAAATCTACCGGGGCAGTCGTAAGTGGTCCTATTCCGCTTCCTACCCACAAAAGGATTTTTACTGTATTGCGGTCAACTTTTGTAAATAAGAAATCAAGAGAGCAATATCAACTGAGTTCTTACAAGAGACTGCTTGATATTTACAGTTCCACACCAAAAACCATCGATGCACTGATGAAGCTGGAACTGCCAAGCGGTGTAGAAGTTGAAATCAAAGTATAATATTTAATAAGTAGAATAAGATGCCAGGTTTAGTAGGTAAAAAGGTTGGTATGACCTCAGTCTTTAATGATGAAGGGAAGAATGTTCCCTGCACAGTTATTGAAGTAAAGCCGAACGTGGTTACCCAGATCAAAACCATTGATCATGATGGGTATAACGCGATTCAGCTGTCATACGATGAAAAGAAGGAGAAGCATACTTCGAATGCTATGTTGGGGCACTTTAAAAAGGCAAAAACCACTCCCAAGAAAAAGATCATTGAATTGAAGGGATTTGTAAAGGATTGGAAACCGGGAGATGTTATAAGCGTTGAGTATTTCAATGATGACACCTGGCTTGATGTATCCGGGGTCTCAAAAGGAAAAGGATTTCAGGGAGTTGTAAAAAGACATGGGTTTGCAGGAGTAAACGATGCAACTCACGGACAGCATAACCGGATGCGGGCTCCAGGTTCACTGGGTGCAAGTTCTCATCCTTCCCGTGTTTTTAAGGGAATGAAAATGGGCGGTAGAATGGGTGGAGACAAGGTAAAGGTCATCAACCTCCGTGTGGTTAAGATTATTCCTGGAGAGAATCTTCTTCTTTTAAAGGG
Source organism: Bacteroides sp. (assembly GCA_030589965.1). Classification (GTDB taxonomy): domain Bacteria; phylum Bacteroidota; class Bacteroidia; order Bacteroidales; family SM23-62; genus SM23-62. The sequence goes on along the minus strand of JAUUZM010000051.1, from coordinate 4,316 downwards.
ATCTGTTCCCGGTGCCAATGGTTCATATTTAATTATCGAGAAGTAATGAAGATATCAGTGTTAAATACAGCTGGTGAGGACACCGGTAAGAAAGTTGATCTTAATAAGGATATTTTTGGAGTGGAACCCAATGATCACGCTATCTACCTGGATGTAAAACAACAACTGGCAAACAAGCGTCAGGGAACATCCAAAACAAAGGAGCGTGCTGAGATCACAGGGAGTACCCGCAAGATCAAGAGACAAAAAGGAACAGGTACCGCCCGTGCGGGTAGTATCAAATCTCCCATCTTCAGAGGTGGAGGCCGTACTTTCGGTCCCCGGCCCAGAAGCTATTCCTTTAAACTTAATAAAAAGGTGAAGCAGCTTGCTCGCCTTTCTGCCCTCTCATACAAGGCTAAGGATAAGGGAATCCTGGTGCTTGAGGATTTCTCCATGGAGACTCCAAAAACCAAGGAGATGTTTGAAATCAGGAAAAACCTGAATATCAACGAGAAGAAATCACTGCTTGTACTGACAGAACCGAATAAAAATATATTGTTATCGTCTCGTAATCTGGAAAAATCAAAAGTGATTTCAGTTTCCGAACTGAATACCTATGACATTATGAATGCATCTGTTGTGGTATTTCTCGAAAGCTCACTGAATGCTCTCCAGACGAGTGCATCTTAAAATAGTAATAAGGACATGGATATTTTAATAAAGCCAATTGTAACGGAAAAGATGACCGGACAGGGGGAAGACCTGAACCGATATGGTTTCCTTGTACATAAGGATGCCAACAAGATTCAGATCAAGCACGCAGTTGAGAAGATGTACAGTGTTTCTGTTGAGTCGGTTAACACCATGAGATACGGAGGCAAAGTGAAATCCCGATTTACGAAATCCGGTGTAATCACAGGTAAAACAAAATCATTCAAGAAAGCGATCATTACCCTTGCAGAGGGTGAGACCATCGACTTCTACAGCAATATTTAGAGCTATGGCGGTAAGAAAATTTAAGCCTGTCACACCAGGCCAGAGACAGAAAGTGATCAGTACTTTTGATGAGATCACAAAGGACAGACCTGAGAAATCACTGATTAGCTCAAAGAAACGCTCCGGTGGAAGGAACGACACAGGTAAGATGACCATGCGCTATATGGGTGGCGGTCATAAGAAAAGATACCGGATGATTGATTTCAAGCGTGAAAAGGATGGAATGTCAGCAAACGTAAAAAGTATTGAATACGATCCGAATCGCTCCGCTAGAATTGCACTTGTCGCTTATGAAGACGGAGAGAAGAGGTACATCATTGCTCCCAACGGGTTGAAAGTTGGACAAAAAATTATGTCCGGAAAGACTGCCACCCCTGAAGTTGGAAATGCAATGCCACTTTCAGATCTTCCTCTGGGTACGATGGTTCATAATATTGAGTTACATCCCGGACAGGGAGCAGCTCTTGCGCGCAGCGCAGGTTCTTATGCTCAGCTGACTTCCAGGGATGGTAAATATGCCATCATCAAGCTACCTTCAGGTGAATCAAGAATGATTCTGACGACCTGTAAGGCTACTGTTGGGACAGTTTCCAACCCGGATCATGGCCTGGAGAAATCAGGTAAGGCCGGAAGGAGCCGCTGGAAGGGCCGCAGGCCGAGAACACGTGGTGTAGCCATGAACCCGGTAGATCATCCAATGGGTGGTGGTGAAGGAAGAGCTTCCGGAGGACACCCAAGATCAAGGACAGGATTGCTGGCCAAAGGTTTTAAAACCAGGTCAAAGAAGAAGCACTCCAACAAGTATATAGTAGAAAAAAGGAAAACGAAATAAATCTGATAGAGAATGAGCCGTTCATTAAAAAAAGGACCATTTATTGATTTCAAGCTGGAGAAGCGGGTTAGCGATATGAATGATTCAGGAAAGAAATCTGTCATCAAGACCTGGTCAAGAAGGTCAGTGATTTCTCCTGATTTTGTGGGACACACCATTGCCGTTCATAATGGCAACAAGTTTATCCCGGTTTACATTACAGAAAACATGGTTGGTCATAAGCTTGGTGAATTTGCCCCGACAAGGATATTCAGGGGACACGGTGGCAAGGCCCGGTAAATTATATATAGGATTTTAAAAATTTAGAAGACCATGGGAGTCAGAAAAAGAGAAACAGCAAACCAGAGAAAGGAAGAGAACAAGACCCGGTTCTACGCCATCTTGAAGAACTGTCCCACCAGTCCAAGGAAAATGCGACTGGTAGCAGACCTGGTTCGGGGAGAAGAAGTGAATAAGGCACTTGATATACTGAAGTTCAGCCAGAAAGAAGCTTCAAACAGACTTGAGAAACTGGTTCTTTCAGCCATAGCAAACTGGCAGGTGAAGAACGAAGGAGTCAGAATTGAAGACAGTCACCTTTTTGTCAAGGAGGTATTTGTAGATAGCGGAAGGATGCTGAAAAGGCTTCAGACTGCACCTCAGGGTAGAGCTTACAGGGTCAGGAAAAGATCCAACCATGTGACGGTGGTACTTGATAGTGTTAATAAAATCGAATCATAAAGATACAGATGGGACAAAAAGTAAATCCGATAGCAAATCGTCTGGGAATCATCAAAGGATGGGATTCTAACTGGTACGGGGGGAATGATTATTCTACCAAGCTGGTGGAAGATTTCAGGATCCGTGAATACCTTAACGCCAGACTTGCCAAGGCAAGTATATCTAAGATTATCATTGAGAGAACCCTGAAACTGATAACCGTTACTGTAAATACAGCAAGGCCCGGTATCATTATTGGAAAAGGCGGACAGGAAGTTGATAAGCTGAAGGAAGAATTGAAGAGAATCACCCAAAAGGAGGTTCAGATAAATATCTTCGAAGTAAAGAGACCGGAACTCGATGCAACCATCGTTGCAAATAATATAGCCAGGCAAGTAGAAGGAAAGATATCTTTTCGCCGGGCCATTAAAATGGCTATCGCTTCAACCATGAGAATGGGAGCCGAAGGCGTCAAGGTATTGATCAGCGGTCGGCTTGGTGGTGCAGAAATGGCAAGGACAGAACTTTATAAGGAGGGACGTATTCCTTTGCATACACTCAGGGCAGATATTGATTATGCTTTATGTGAAGCTCATACAAAGGTTGGTGTCGTTGGTATCAAGGTATGGATTTGCAACGGAGAAGTATATGGGAAAAGAGATCTTGCTCCCAATATTGGTGTGAAGAATGCCAAGCCCAAATCCGGTGGCTTTAAGAGTAAAAGAAGGAAATAACAAGTAAACCGATCAGAGGATGTTACAACCGAAAAAGACCAAATACAGAAGAAGGCAGAAAGGCCGGATGAAGGGAAACTCTCAAAGAGGGAACCAGCTAGCATTCGGAACCTTTGGCATCAAGGCCCTGGAATCCAGTTGGATTACCGGTAGACAGATAGAGGCTTGCAGGCAGGCAGTAACCAGGCATATGAAAAGGGAAGGACAATTATGGATCCGCATTTTTCCTGATAAGCCAATTACCAAGAAGCCGGCAGAAGTAAGAATGGGAAAAGGAAAAGGTGCCCCCGAGGGTTTTGTAGCACCGATAACCCCGGGTAGAATCCTCTTCGAAATTGAAGGAGTCACTTTTGAAGTTGCAAAGGAAGCACTGAGGCTGGGAGCACAAAAACTTCCAATTCCTACCAAGTTTATGGTAAGGAATGATTACGAGGAAGAGAAGAATTAATGTTATACTGAAACAAAATGAAAAGTTCAGAGATACTCGAATTATCGGATAAGGAACTGCAGGAACGCCTGGATAATGAAAAGGATTACCTGTCTAAACTCAGACTGAATCATGCCATTTCCCCACTTGACAATCCAAATAAGATTGTTGAGACCAGGAGGAATGTTGCCAGGATGATGACAGAGTTGAATCGAAGAAGTAAGACGGCCCAAACAGAATCCGATAAAAGTTAACTAATAATGGAAGAAAGAAATTTTAAAAGAGAACGTGTTGGCGTGGTTACCAGCAACAAAATGGAAAAATCCATTGTAGTTGCAGTAAAGAGGAAGGTAAAACATCCTATTTACGGGAAATTCGTGAATAAAACTTCTCAATTTGTAGCCCATGACCAGGAGAACACCTGCAACATTGGGGATACTGTAAAGATTGCGGAAACCAGGCCGCTTAGCAAGACTAAGAACTGGAGATTAGTAGAAATCGTTGAAAGAGCCAAGTAATCATGATACAACAAGAGAGTAGATGTGCAGTAGCTGATAACAGCGGAGCCAAGGAAGTACTATGTATCCGGGTCCTGGGTGGAACTGGCAAACGCTATGCCTCCATTGGAGACAAAGTGGTGGTGACT
>JAUUZM010000005.1 GCA_030589965.1 Bacteroides sp. | reverse complement strand
TGTTCCTGGGATGGTATTGACGCTGTTGCTGCAATCGGACAGTTCTCGGGTGAGGATGACTGGTTCAGCAGATATAATAAGTATATTCCCGGCCGTAAATGGGTTGATTCCATCACGTGGAGGTTAACTCCGTCCATGTTGATAGAAGATCTGGCTGTTAATGCAAAAGTCCAGCCCGGTGATGTTTTCGTTATGGGTGAAATTGAGAGAGATGGTCATGTGTTGGAAGTAGACGGATATGAAGGTGACGGGATCTGGGCACTTCCTGCAAAACTGGATGTTCAGTTCATAAATCTTCAATCGGACTGGCATGAGGATAGTGACAGCCTTCCTTATTATACGAATCCCTGGGGTGAACCGGTGCCTGGAAGAGGATCAACGCCATTTGTTAACTCATTCGCGGAAGACCTGTTTTTGTTTAAAATTATTAATGATTCAGTCAGAGAGGGATCAAAAACTGCCGACGATCCGAATGATTTTGAATTGATTGAATACATGGGTACGGAGGATGGCAGATGGTATGCTGACGGGCATATGTGGGTGCAACGAAATCTTATTGAAAGGAAACCTCATATAACCTGGCCAAATCCGGTTTTTCCATCCAGTGCACCAGGGGGATCTTTTAGTATGGACGCGGACAGTTCGGAATGGGTTTATAAGGATGGAGGATATTACAGTGAGCGAAATCTTCCAGGAGGCAGGTATTTGCATCTTGAATCCGATCTCGGACAGCACTTCTTCAATGATCAGACGCACTTCGTCCCTACGGTAAAAGCGGTAATTTACGAGGCAAGCCAGGGTTATTCCGCGGAGGAAACGATGGAGGGTGTTGTGACCGGGACCACTGTTGAACAATTCATTGGTAATCTTTACCTGGCTGACACAGGCCAAGATCTCAGTGTTCTTTCCGGCTCAACCGGTTTACCATTGGACCCGGGTGACGCTGTTAGCACTAATGATACCCTGTTGGTAGTAGCCGCAGATAGTGCATGGATAAACCAGGAATTAACCCAGAAAACCCTGTATAAGACGAAGTATATAATTACAACAAGTGATCAGGGCTTGAGCGCGGATGCAGCATTAACTTCTACTGCATATACTGTTACGACTATAGATACTACTGGAACTGTTGCAGGTATGGCATATGGAACCACGATCGCAGATGTCATTGACAATGTTATAGTACCTTTGGGTGCAGTCTTGACAGTACTTGACGAAAATGGTTTATATGTTCCTCTGAAGAGACTGAATTTCGGTGGGGAATATGTTGATGCAACTGCGGATTACAATGTGTATTTCGAAGTAGTAGCACAAAACACAGTAACAAAAATTGTTTATCAATTACAACCCGAAGTGCCTGAAGGAGAGGTGTTTGTTACATCTGATAAATATGACGTTTCACAGGATGAGCTGCTCGTTAAATTCATACCGTCAGGAACCAGTTATGAATCATTCCTGAGCAATGTCATACCTTCTCCCGGAGCCGATCTGAAGTTAATTGACAAAACCGGATTTGAGCGGACCGATGGGCACATTACGCAAGACGACCGACTGATTGTAACGTCCGGGGAAGTTTCAAAAACCTATTTCCTGGCCCTGATGGATGATGAATTTGTTGAGACAACGATTTCTCTCGCTTACATAACATCAACTGTGTATGCGATAGATCAGGTCAACTGGATAGTTCCAGGAGTAGCCGATGCAACATCCGTTACGGCTTTCCTTGCCAACATTACTCCTGCTGAGGGTGCTACTGCGGTAGTTACTGATCTCAATGGAAATGACAAAGTTTCGGGAGACATTATAGAAACTGATAAGGTCAAGGTTACTTCAGCCAACGGCGAAATAACCGTTATGTATACCTTTAAGGTATCAACAGGAGTACATCCATCGCATTTCAGTAATGTTCAGCTGTATCCGAATCCGACTAGTGCAAAGATTTACATTAGTGGACTGGAACAGGGAAGCCGCATAGAGGTTTATAATTCCCTTGGTGCAAAAGTAGTCGATGTTTATAGTATGGATCAGCGGAAAACGATTTCTCTTGAAAGAGAAGCTGCTGGCTTGTACTTAATTGTTGTAAGCATTGATGATGTGCAGGTTGGAAGATACAAGGCAATTAAAAAGTAGTATAACTGAAGCATAAATAAAAAGAAGCCATCGTTCGATGGCTTCTTTTTATTATACCCATTTGCGTATCTCATCTTAATTAATAATAGTTTATTAACTACACGTGTAAAACATTTTGTTCATGTGTATTATCTTTCTATTATAAAGGTTTACTGGGACAATAGGTGACTACTTACTATAGATCACAAGGTGATAAAATAATCAAGAGCGTGATTTTTTTTAGAAATAGCAATATTTATTTTATTGCTGCGTTTGGGTAAACTGAGTGACCCTGAATAGGGGTTGGTCAAGTTGTAAATATAATATCCAGTAGAATAAAAGAATAATCCAATATGACCCGGATCAAACCAGTATTAGGGTTCGCACTTTTGCTTCTGATGTTAATGAGTTGCAGGAAAGAACCTATAGATAAATATACCAGGCCGGAATGGTTGGCAGGGAAAGTGTATACGCAAATCCTGGATCAACCGGAATTATCTACTTACGCCCGGGGACTTGAACTGGTGGGTTTAGACACAATTATTAATGTGTCGGGTATTTATACAGTTTTTGCACCCTCCAATGAGGCTTTTGTTGCTTTTTTTGCAAGCAATCCGAATTATAGTTCCATTGAACAAATACCGATTTCTGAACTGAGCCGGTTGATTCAATTCCATATTGTTCAAAGTCCCTGGAGCAAGGTGCAGTTGCGTTCACTCGATGTGTTCGGGTGGATCGATCTGAATGACCCGGATAATAACAAACCCAGGGGATTTAAACGTGAAACCCTCTTACTCGATAAAGATTCTAAATTTGGTGTATCTAGCATGCGGATTACTGGAACCACAGAAGAGAGAACGATTATAGTAGATACCATGAACTCCAACTGGCACAGAAGGGTAATAACCGATTCAAGGAAATTTGCTCCGATATTTTTCCAGGAGTACCTTGAAATATACCATTTAAAATCCAGTGACTATGAGTTTTATTTTAACAGGACATTTGAAGGATCCAGTGAGATCTATTTCGCAAATGCTAAAATTATAAGTGAGGAAATATTTGCTGAGAATGGGTTTGTCTATATTGTAGACCAGGTAGTTGAACCACTTAAAAATGCCTATCAGTTCCTGTCCCAGGACGGGGACAACAATTACCATAATTTCCTGGATTTAGTCAATATTTTTCCAAGTTTTGAATACAATGAAGAAGAAACGTTTAATCAACCGGGAGCTGAACAGGGTTTGACAGTGGATTCATTGTTCGATGTATCCTACCCTGAGCTGGCCTTTGACATTAATAAAGAAAAAACCAAGGATGCCTCAGGAACTTCCGGTTTACCTGAAAATGTTACGATCCGTTTTCACAACGGTTTGATGGCGCCCACCAATGATGCACTGGCACAATTTGAACAGGAATATTTTAAGATATCTAACGGCTGGGGATCCCTGGCTAAGGCCCCGATACATTTGAAGCGCATTGTTGCAAATACCTACCTGTCATACAATCCGATTTACAGGACGGACCTGGAGGAAGGTTTTTATAATGGTGAACTTGATATTGTAAGAATTGATCAATCGGGAATTGCACAAAAGGAATTCGGCAGTAACACTACTTTTTTAGGTCTTAATAAGGCAGTGGTTCCTAGAGCATTTTCCAGTGTTGCAGGACCAGTTTACCTGAAAAGGGGGTACTCAAAAGTAATGTATGCCATTGAGGAGACGGGATTGCTGCCCGCAATAAAGCGTCCTGATAATAACTACATGTTTTTTGTCGAATCGGATAACAATACCGACGCCGACTCATCCTTATTTTATGAGCATTCTTCCGGAGATTTCAGTGTTTTCGAGACAGGAGAAGAGGATTACACCGAATTCGATCTAAGCACTGAGGATTTAAGAACATTATTTCTTAATCATATTGCCACTGATCGACCCAGAGGAAATGCCAGGAAAGAATTCATACAGAATCTCGCCGGAAATTATATTATTATAGATAACGAATCCGGAGAGATATCCGGAACAGCACCAACAACTCATGGGTACCTGGGCTCAGATTACGCACCGGAAGTGCCCTCTGAGATCTCCTTCGAGTCGGATAACGGAATTACCTATGATATTGAGAACTGGTTCTCTTTTACGACCTCAACATTGTATGCCAAAATCTCTTCACAATATCTGAAATTTCATTCACTACTTGAGAGAGCCGGACTTTCCAACCCCAGATTATACCAATACAATTTCATCGCTGAGGGCGAGTTATATACTGTTTTTGTTCCCAGCGATGCGGCACTTGATAGTGCCCGGGTGGATACACTCCCTCCAGCAGATTTAAAAGAACTGTTGATGCTTCATTTTATAAAGGGTGATTTGATTTTTACGGATGGAAAGAAAACCTCCGGCTATTACAAAACGACCAGGGTAGATGAAAAATCAACTCAGTATTCTACCCTGAATACCCAGATATATATTGAACCGGGAATCGATATCATAAGAATCCTTGACAAAACCGGTGGAACCTATGTGGAATTGACGGAATCTGACAATAACAACAAATTAACAGCTATAAACATGGGAGAGGGAGGAGAATTGTTCCCTATAGTACAGACCAATGCTGTGATTCACCAGATAGATGAAGTTTTGATACTGGATGAATTAAATACCAATTAAGGATAAGACCCGTTTTGGCAAATTAAACCAAGGTTTATCAGAAAAATGAAAAAAATCAGACCAGCCATAGTACTAATGATTGTAGTCTTCAATTTCATTGCTGTTAATGCACAACAGAAAACTGTTATCAGGGGGCGTGTTATTGACAGCGGAGACAAAACAACAATTATTGGCGCGACAATAGTGGAATACGACAAGGAAAACAGGGTTGTAAATGGTACAATCACCAATGTAAATGGTGATTTTGTATACCAGATACATGATGCATCAAATATTGTAAGGATTAGCGTTATCGGATATGAAACGAAGGAGATTGAAATTGATCCGAATGTTACAATTATGGTAGAGCTGGCCCCGGAAGATATTAAAATCGACGAGGTACAGATAGTAGCACAGGCAAGGTCCTCCGGATCTCTGACAAACGTCTCGGACCGGGACAAAGCTTCATCCAGTGTTAAAATCGACATAGTGGATATGAAAGAGAGCGGTGTGCTCTCAGCATCCGATGCATTGCAGGGGAAGGTTAGCGGACTCGATATTGTGGCCACATCAGGAGATCCGGGATCTGGCTCTCAACTTGTAATCCGCGGTCTGAGCTCAATGGGGAACAGCCAGCCCTTAATAGTAATAGATGGAATCCCCCAATCCAGGGTTTCCAGTAATTTCGATTTAAGTTCAGCGGATAGTGAAGACATCAGTAATCTTATCAGTCTTCCATTGCAGGACATCAAATCAATAGAGGTATTAAAAGATGCTGCCTCAACTTCAGCGTACGGTTCGGAGGGTGCTGATGGAGTATTGCTGATTGAAACTCGCAAGGGAAGAATGGGGGCGGTACAGTTTGATTATCAATACCGGCTGAACCTGAATATCCAACCGCCTCCCATTCCCATGTTAGATGGAAATGAATACATAATGTTACAGATGGAAGAATGGCATAATGCCCTGGGAGTATTTGAGATTCCTCCTCAGATAGCTTACGACAGGGATTACTTCGACTTTAATAATTACGCACAGAATACCGACTGGGTAGGTGCAATTACCCAGGACGGGGTATCCCATGATCATTATTTCTCCATCTCGGGAGGGGCTGATAAAACTCGTTACTTCACTTCATTCGGCTATCTCGACGAAGGTGGTACGACGATGAATACAGGTTATTCAAGATTTTCAACTCGTGTGAATCTCGACTATTACCTATCAAGAAAACTCTTATTCCAGGTAAATTTTAATTATGCATCCAGTAATAGAGCCCGCAACTGGGAATTCAGTGGCGGGTCGGGGAGGGTCAACATCCGGGAAATGGCATACCGCAAGGCTCCCAATATGAGCATATGGGAACTGGATGAAAACGGGAACCCAACCGGTGAATATTTTACTCCCATACTGAGTTACCAGGGTGATGGGAAATCCTACTTTAATCCGGTGGCGGTAGCTGACCTTGGCAGGAGGGATGAAAACCTGAATAAATTTGAAAACACTTTTTTGTTAAGGTACAAGATTCTTGACTGGCTGACCTTCAAACAGACAATTACCTTCCAGTATGCAGGGTTAAAATCAAACAGCTTTCTTCCGTATAGTGCCATTGGAGCGGACTGGTTAGACCCGGATATTAATGTCGCTTTGGAGGGAAACAACGTTGACCGTTCCATAAGAACTGAATCCCAGCTGTCTTTTGCATCACCCTTTAAAAACAAAAATCACGTTCTTTCGGGTGCGTTTACATGGCAGGTCGATCAATCTGGTTATGAAAGAATGAGTATCGAGAGTAATAAAATACCAAGTATTAATCTTCAGGATCCAGCAATTAACGCTCTGCTTGATGGAACTCAAATTCGTACTACTACTCAGGAAGTCAGGCTCTTAAGAAGTGTAAACAGTCTCAATTATAAAGCATTCGACCGTTACATGCTGCAAGGTGTTGTAACACTTGATGCTCATTCTTCATTCGGTTCGAATAACCGATGGGGGCTATTTTATGGTGTTTCAGCAGGATGGCGATTCACCAGCGAACCTTTTATGAGATCTATGAGCAACTGGCTGGGGGAAAGCATGTTACGGGTTAGTTATGGGGTCTCCGGCGTTCAGCCCAAGGATCCCTATGCCCGTTTTGCAGAATACAGATCAACCGGAACGGGGAGTTATATCTTAAATCCCTCTATTGAGCCTGTTCGTCCCCAGTTAAATAACCTGAAATGGGCTACTGTTAAATCCTGGGACGTCGGCCTGGAGCTAAATATGTTTGGGAACCGAGTCTACCTTGAGGGAGATATTTACGAGAGGGTAACCTCGGATATGCTGTTTCGTCGCTATAAAATTCCGTTTAGTTCCGGTTTCGACCGGCTGGAATACTTAAATGGTGGTGAGCTTACAAATAAGGGATGGGAGTTGATGGCTGATTTTACTATTATCCGGAAAAGAAACTGGCAATGGTCAGTTTTCTTTAACACGGCGCAAAATACAAACATTTTTAATGTGCTTCCGGAAAATTTCAACTCCGAAAGTTCCACTTCAATTAACAACGGACAATATCCAAGGAGGGTGGTTGAAGGAGAGCCTATAGGCTCCTTCTTCGGGTTCAGATACCTGGGAGTCTGGCCTAGTGATGAGGATGTTTTTGCCAGGGATGCGGACAATAACAAAATTATAGACAGCGAAGGAAATCCGATACCATTACGATACAAGAATGATTATACTTTTAAAGGTGGGGATCCGATCTATAAAGATTTGAATAACGATGGTAAAATTGATATCAATGATGTTGAATATCTGGGTGATTCCAATCCAAAATTTATTGGAGGATTTGGTACCGGACTAAAGTATAAAAGTTTTAATCTTAATATAGCCTTCCATTATCGCCTTGGATTTGTCATTGTGAACCAGGTTGCCATTCAAACCGAAGGAATGAATGACCGGAATAATCAAAGTAAAGCGGTACTTTACAGATGGCGCAAACAGGGTCAGGAAGAGGAAGGTATGTTGCCCCGGGCATATATGAATAACCCTGCGAGCAACCTGGGATCTGATCGTTATGTTGAGCAAGGCGATTTTATTCGTTTAAACAATGTAACCCTGTCTTACAGGGTACCCCAGGATGTTTGTAGAAAACTCCGGATGAGAAGGTTAACTGTTTCCGCAAGTGGTCGTAAATTATTGACATTTACCCAGTATTCAGGTCAGGATCCCGAGATAGGGCAAAATGCCGATGATCCCTTCTGGATGGGCGTTGACAGGGCAAAGACCCCGCCTCCAAAGATTATTACGTTTAGTGTTGGGATTGGATTCTAAAAAATGCAAATTATGAGAAGACGAACTACATATGTTCTGATGTTTATTATTATGTTATCTCATTTCTCCTGTAATGATTACCTGGAGTTAATCCCCCCTGAAGGATTGATCCGTGAAGAATTCTGGAAGAGTCAGAGTGATGTTGAGTCAGTTCTAATGGCTGCCTATCAGCGTTTTGCAGGATTGGACGGATTACTTTTTGTTTATGGTGAAGTGAGGGCGGAAATGGTCATGGGAGATGTTGACCAGCACAATACGGAGAGACTGCTGGCGGAAAGTAACATCTACTCGGATAATGCCAGATCCAACTGGTATAGTTTTTATAAAGTAATCAATAATTGTAACGAAGTAATTAAAAATGCTGAGTTTGTACAGGAAATAGATCCTACATTCAGTGACTTCGAGAGGCTGGGACTCGTATCAGAAGCATATTTCCTGAGAAGCCTGATGTATTTTTACCTTGTCCGTCTTTATAAGGAGGTCCCTTTGGTTCTTGTACCAACAGAAAGCGATGATGCCGATTTTTATATAGAAAAATCTTCCGAAGAAACCGTTTTGGACCAAATTGTATCGGACCTGGAATCAAACAGGCAGTATGCACCTAGTGGTGGGTTTATTACCATTTCAGAAAACAAGGGGAGAGCTTCCAAAGCAGCATTTGATGCACTGCTTGCCGATATTGCACTCTGGAGGTTTGATTATGAATCAGTGATCAGGCACATTGAAAAAATTGAAGAATCGAAACAATATGTGTTAATGCCAAGTTTTAAATGGTTTGAATTATTTTATCCTGGTAATTCTCTCGAAAGCATCCTGGAATTCCAGTTTGATAATAGCCTTGGCCAGAATAACAGAACCTATGGTCTCACAGACCGAAACGCTAAAAAGTACAAACCTAGCCAAAGTGCATATGAATTATTAAGTTCAGAATTTACCAGCGAAATTATTCGTGGAGAAGATGCTTCCATTGCAAAATATGGAGAAGGTGAATATGTAATCTGGAAATATGTCGGACTTGCACCAGATGGACGATCCTCAAGGTCGGGTGCTGATCAGCGAAGTTGTAACTGGATAGTTTACCGTTACGCTGATGTGTTATTAATGTGGGCTGAGGCCTTATCGCAATTGGAAAGATACAATGAAGCCAGGGAAAAAATCGGATTGGTCAGGACCAGGGCTGCAGTTCCTCCCCTGGTAATTACTGATTCACCCGCAGCTTTTGAGGATGCAATACTTACCGAACGTGCCATAGAACTTTGTTTTGAAGGAAAAAGATGGTTTGACCTTCTCCGAATGGGGCGTAGAAATAATTATGCTCGTAAGAGCAAGTTAATTGAAATTATAATCGCTAATGTTCCTTCAACTCAAAAGAGAATATTAGCGATGAAACTATCTGATCCCAATGGATGGTATTTACCAATCTATGAGGAAGAACTTGAACGAAATCAGTATTTGATTCAGAATTCGTTTTATGATAATTAAAGAAAAGATATGCTGAAAAAAATAGTGCTCATCTTAATAATTCCGGGTATGGCCATTTTCCAGGCATGCGAAGAGCCTGTAAGGGAAGCAGGGTTTGAAGATGTTGAACAATCATCCATTTATGATTATATCCTTGATCACGAGGAGCAGTTTTCTAGCTTTTTACAAATTCTGGCAAAGGGTGGAATTGACAAAACCTTAAGCGCCTACAACCCGGAAGGTAATGATTACACCCTATTCCTTCCCGATAATAATGCCATAGATCAGTTTATTAGCAGCTCGGAACAGTTTTCTTCTCTGAACGAGTTGTTAAACGATTCCGGGTATGTCGCCGCCTTTAGTCGTTATCATACCCTAAATCTGGGTATACATTCGAATGACTTTCCCTTTGGGGCATTTCCCGAGCCTACACTATCGGATGATTTCCTAACCGTTAGTTTTATTATTGAACCTGATACTTCCTACTACAGGATTAACAACCAGGCCACCGTTATTTATCCCAATATCGAAACATCCAATGGGTACATTCATTTAATTCAAACAGCTTTAATACCCGTTACATATACAAGTTTCGAATGGCTGGAGCAAAACCCGGGGTATTCAATTTTCAGGGAGGCAGTCGAATTAACGGGCTTACGTCAGAAGATTGATTTTAATTTAAAGGAAAATGATTCCTTACAAGCGGTCACATTGCTTGTCGAGTCCGATGCTATTTACCAGGAAAATGGAATTAACTCTGCAAGGGAATTGGCAAGTTTAATAAGTCCGGACGATGATAACTACCAGGGTGAAAAAAATCCATTCTATAATTTTGTCGCTTATCATATTTTACCCCGTGGTTTATTTCTGGATGATTTTGAAGGCGAGGCTACTAATTATAACACACTTTCTGATATTCCTCTCAACATAAACGGAAATGGTATCGATCTGGCGATAAACAAGAGGAAACAGGTATTCGACACGATTGTCAACGGAACCGACACCACAATAATAGACTACATCGGATTTTACTATGACGTGAGTAATGTATTAACACAGAACGGGGCAATACATTTCATTGACCGGGTTATGACACAGCAACCACCTTCACGATCGAGACAGGATTTTCAATTTCAGGAGGAACCCTACATTGAGGAGCTAAGTAGCGTGGCGGGAACCTACCTGATCGAAGATCCTGATGCATTGTTTTTTATTGAATGGTCAGGAGCTGACCTCTATTATGTCGAAAAGCGCAATGAGAATATTTCTGCCTGGGGGAATGACTACCTTGAAATAAACGGCGATTTTACCATTACCTACCAGACACCGAAAATTATTCGGGGGAGCTATGAAGTCTATTTGAGGGCAGAAGCATTTAGCAGAGATAATGCCCTGGT
This sequence comes from Bacteroides sp., assembly GCA_030589965.1. GTDB lineage: Bacteria > Bacteroidota > Bacteroidia > Bacteroidales > SM23-62 > SM23-62. Next base: position 11,324 of record JAUUZM010000005.1, on the reverse strand, counting down.
TGAGGTATTTATTGATGGAAAAAAAATCAGCGGTCTGATTGATTTAACCACCGGAGGTACATCAAATCAGCCCTTCCAGAACATTTTGTTAGGCCTCGTTGATTTTAGCCAGTATGAATCACATAAAGTTGAAATAAAACTACTTATACCGGGCAGATTTTTATGGGATGCTTTAAGATTTGAACCAATTTAAATGTAGAAGAAGATGAGACTTTTATCCAACACGGTATTGGGTTTTTTTATACTGCTGACCATGGGTTGCACTCAACGTTGGGAAGAATACTACGAAGAGTATCCGGAAACAGTGAATGAAAATGTTTGGAATGCCATGCAAAGCAATCCGGAAATATCGAAATTCATACAGGTTTTAACAGATTATGAGTTGGATACACTGTTTAATTCGGATATTCCTTATTCTGTTTTCACTCCCAGCAATGAAGCAATGGGAGCCTTCCCTGACTCAATTGATGAAACCTTATTGATGTACCATATCTGTTCACACCTGCTTCATTCCGGCAGTATACAGGGAAAACGAAAAATACAAACACTGACTGAAAAGTTTGCACTTTTTGAAGAGCATGGAAACACTGTTTCGATTGATGGGATTGAGATTGAATTCGAAAGTCCCTTGTACCTGAATGGAAGATACTTCTTAGTCAATGAGGTTATACAGCCAAAACCAAATTTATACGAATACTTCAGGCTTACAAATCCTATATTAAGTAAATACATCGACAGTCAGGATTCTATAATACTTGACAAGGAGAGAAGCACACCTGTTGATTTTGATTCATCAGGAAATACGATTTACGATACGGTGTCGGAAGTTTTCAATGTTTTCGAGTATGAATACTTCCCCGTTAAGCATGAATTCAGAGAAGTAGGGGCTACAATTGTATTTCCGAAACAAGAAGATTACAATGCTGCTTTGAATATTATGGCTGATGCCCTGGGATCACAATACACTGATTATAACGATATTCCACTTGACTGGCAGAATAATGTTTTGGTACCCAAATTACTTGATCAGGGAACATTCCTGAACATGCTTGAACCTGAAGAATTTTTCAGGCAATCGGAAGATGATGTAATAAAACTGATGAATATCCTGGGTGACAGTATTGAAATTGATTACATACCCACAGAAAAGGCTTTGTGCAGCAATGGCTATGCATACAATTATACAGATTATCAAATTCATGATTCTTTATATATCGGAGGTTCAAGAATCGAAGCTGAAGTGCTTACCGTTCTGACAGGGATTAACAGATATGCCTGGATCAGCGGTGTGGAAATCAGTCAAACCATACCCCTCGCGCCTGAACAGGAGTTTATCCTTTCCGCTTCTGAGGATACCATTATTAAGGTTAGATTTCCAGATGGTTATTCGGATGAATTTTCAGTAGAATTTGGAAGCTATAAATTATTTCCAAGGAAATATGTAATGGAGGTGAGAACCCATATGGATATTGGAGGGATTTACGATATATATGTAAATGACGAACTTGTAAAAACCTTCGATTATGTAGATTTTCAGGATCCCTTTTACAGAGGCATTATTCAGAGTGTAATAGGAGGGGATAACTATTACTATCCGGAAGGACGCTTTAATTCCTTTGATATGTATGTGGAAAACATAATGGTCTACAGTTCTGCACGAATTCGATTTGATTACAAAGGACCGGGATCAAATTCAAGCAATGGATTTATAATCGATTATATAGAGTTCAGACCAACAGAATAACAAGTGGTATCTAAACGCTTTTAAGCCTTAATGAAGAATGATTTCTAAAGTGAATAAACTATTCAAAACCAGGAACTTAAAAAAACCGGCCGCATTAACGCTTATGTTAATAGCTGGAATTCTAATTGCTTACGGGCAAGCTCCCATGCTAATAAAGGGAATGGTTGTCGATGGATCAAATCGACCTGTTGAGAATGTTTCAGTAGGTATTGAAGGTTCGGCAGAGTTGCCTGTTGTATCAGATTCTAATGGTGAATTCACCCTGAAAACTGAATCTGGTGAAGTCTGGCTTAATGTCCATCCTTCGAGTGGATATAATACAAAAAGGATATATCTAAACATGCAAACTGAGGTTAAAGTATATTTGGCTGCTGATGATCTGGATGTCGGTGACGACATAATACCCATTTTAAAACAGCAAGGAATAAGACGAAACCAGGTTGCAGCCTTTAATACACTGAATGTTGAAGATATTATTGAAACACCTGATATTACAGTTGATCAGTATATGCAGGGACGAATCTCAGGGATGCATGTCACTGGTCGTTCAGGTCATCCGGCTGCCGGAGCCACAGCGTTTATAAGGGGTGTTAATTCCCTGAATGCAACGAATCAACCTCTCTACATTGTCGATGGTATACCGCTTATCAGGAAAGGTGTTTTTAATTCCGTAATTGAGGGATTTGAATATAACCCTCTGTTAGGATTGAACACAATGGATATTTCCAAAGTAACTGTTATTAAAGACCCAGCAGTAACAGCTGCTTACGGGTCGCAGGCATCTAATGGCCTGGTTTTGATCGAAACACTCGATCCAAGTGCTACCCAAACAAGTATCGATTTTGACTTTCGTACAGGTTATTCATTGGCCCCGGACAACCTTATCCCCCAAATGAATGGGCAACAACACAAAACACTCATCAGTGAATTGCTTTTTTCTTCCGGAATGAAAGAAGAAGTGGTTCGTGAGCAATACCCTGGTTTATTCCTGCAATCCGGAGAAGAGGGTATTGTAAATTTTCAGCACAATACAAATTGGCAGGAACTTATATTTACGAATGCATCTTTCAATAACCTGAATGTTAGCGTGAAAGGAGGCGATGAAATTGCACGTTATGGTCTTTCATTTGGATATTTAAATGGAGGTGGGATAATTAAAGAAACCGGATATGAAGGTTACAATTTAAGATTTGTTGGTTTACTGAACATTTTTCCCTGGCTTAAGGGGAAATCAGGGGTTTCCCTGAACTACAATACTTCATCACTTATTGAATCGGCTAAGGTTCCGGAAACCAGTGCAATTCTGACGGCCCTGGCTAAATCACCAATGTTAAATCCATATCAGTATGACGAAGAGGGCCAGGAAATTGGCATCATTTCTGAGGTTGATGAACTGGGCGTCAGTAATCCCCAGGCAGTCATAGACGGATTTGAAGCAACGAACAACAATTTTAATTCTACATTTACACTGGGTCTTGATTTTCTGTTGAAGGAGAATATGACAATAAACACCAATTTCGGTGTAAACTATAATGTTTTAAACGAAAAGTTGTTCATGCCAAATCATGGTATGGAATTGTATTATAATGATGAAGCAATTAATGTTTCCAAAGCATCAAACAATAATTTAAGAACCATATATAATAACACTTCTTTTAACTATAATAAAGATTTTGGCAATCACAGTATCACCTCTAACAGTGGTATTAATGTTCAGAACAATAAATATGAATTCGATTGGGGATTAACGAAGAATGCGTTTGAAAATGATGAATTCAGGTTTCTTCAGAGCGGAACCCTAAACTTAAGGGCAATTGGAGGGGAAAACCGTACCTGGAACTGGTTATCGTTTTATGAGAGATTAACCTACAGTTACAGGGATCAATTCATGCTCCAGGGTACTGTATCACTGGATGGTTCATCGCGTATTGGCAATAATGCTGCAAATACTGTGAAAATCGGAGGTTCACCTTTCGGAATTTTTTATTCGGCCGGTGCGGCATGGCGTATTTCCAATGCATTATTCTTTAAAAATATAAATGGTTTGGAGGATCTGAAAATCAGGTTATCCTATGGGCGCACAGGAAATGATGATATAGGTGAATCAAATGCCTCTAAGTATTATCAGACAATCAGATTCCGGGAAACTGCAGGGCTGTATCCGGCCTCCTCATCCAATGATGAACTCACGTACGAAACAGTTACACAATTAAATACGGGTATTGATCTCGCACTCTGGGGTAACAGGCTTACAACAAGTTTCGATATTTACCAGTCGAATACGGATAATATGCTTATTTATACTCCTCTTGAAGCTTATTTTGGCTATGCCAGCAGACCTGAAAACGGGGGGAAGATGAAAAACACCGGATATGATGTAAACCTGTTCTTCCGTATACTTAATCTGCATGCCTTTAAATGGGATGTTCAGGCTACCTATTCGGTGGTTCAGAATGAAGTAACCGAAATAGTAGGGGATAAGCTGGTGACAGAGGTTGCAGGAGCGGAAATAATAAATATTCCTGGTGAGCAGGCAAACAGCTACTATGGATATATTTTTGAAGGAGTTTATGCTGATGCTGAAGCAGCAACAAGTAGGGGATTAGTGAATAATAAATTTGTGCCATACCAGGCCGGTGATGCGATCTTTAAAGATATTTCAGGCCCGGATGGGACACCCGATGGAATTATAAATAGTTTCGACAAAACAGTTATAGGCTCCTCAATGCCCGCACAATGGGGCGGGATCAGCAACACTTTTACCTTCAAACGTTGGTCTCTCTATGGATTTGTTCAATTTGTCCAGGGTAGTGAACTTTTCAACTATGTACGATTTAAGAATGAGAGTATGACCGGATTAGAAAACCAGAGTAAAAAGTACTGGACAGGTGGCAGTATCAAGGGCAGAAAACTGAGGTTCCAAGGGCCCTTTACAATGATTTTGTAGGAAATTCGGCATTTTCAACACGCTGGATAGAGGATGGTTCCTATCTGAGATTGAAGAATGTGTCACTCAGCTATACAATTCCAGATGAATTTTGGGTTTTCAAAAATGCTAAATTTTATATTTCAGCCAGCAATGTTTTTGTCTGGTCAAAATATCTGGGATATGACCCGGAATTCAGTTCTTCTTCCTCCCACTTGATGCAGGGAATTGACTATGGCCTTATTCCCCCACCCCGGCAGTTTGTAGTAGGAATCAAATTTGGATTATAATTGATAAATAGTACCGTTAATGAGAAACTATAAAAGATACATTTTAATTCTAGGTACAGTAATTGTATCCCTCATTATCTATTCCTCCTGTGAAAGATTTTTGAACCCTGATCAGGCAATTAATGTAACAGAGGATAAATTGTACGATGACTGGTATGAATACCGTTCTGTTGAAATGGGTTTGTATGGGTTGCAGGCAGAAATTGTGGAACAACTGGTAGTTTTAGGTGAATTACGTGGTGATTTACTTGAGATAACAGAGAACGCCGACGCGGATCTGGTTGAAGTTTACAACTTTAACATTTCAAAGGATAATCAATATGCCTCACCTGCTCCATTTTTCAAACTCATTGCAGCATGTAATAATTTTATAAGAATTCTGGAAGAAAATCACCCTGAAGTAACCGATCCGGGAAGTCCGACATCTAACTTTCACAAACTGTATGCTGAAGCTTTATGTATGCGTGCCTGGTCTTATTTTAATGCGGTCAGAATCTACGGTAAAGTTCCATTCATACATGAATCGTTGACTACCAATGAAGAAATTGACGATTACATTAATTCATCTGATGCATACATTGATAGTGTCCATATTGTATTTGGACTTGACGGATATACAAACGATACAACCTACAACAAACCCATTACTCTCGACAGAAAGTTCTTTGATGAAGAACTTGTAATTGATTATTTTACCGAAGAGCTGGAGACTAAAGTAAAACCGGAAGCGGTTGGTGTAATCCATTACATCAACAATAATGACAATACCTGGGAAGTTTCCATCTGGAATACACATGCGTATCATAGCCTATTGGGGATTATGTATCTTACACGTGGTGACCTGGCAAATGCTGCGTATCATTTTGAAGAAATCACCGATAAATTTAACGATGATAACCGCTTTCAGCTTGACAGAGGTTTCGCAAACGCAAGATGGAGGAACATTTTCAACAATATTGCAACAGATGAGCATATCTATACAATCTGGTTTAACAAGGGGTTTTACCAACAAAACCGTTTCCAGGAAATTTTTGACATCCGGCCTCCGCATAAATACATGTTAAAACCAACAAAGAAGTCGATAGTGCTCTGGGAGTCTATTTTCGACAATATGCTGGTTTCCCGGAATGACTCGCGCCCATCACTTACAAGAACTGCATTTGCAGGATATCCGGGTGATTTTCAGAGGGGATATGGAGTTTCGTATACCTATATGAGTGGTGGAGTAGAGGTTCACGAAAATACTGTCAGGAAGGCGTTAGAATTTAAATTAGTAGAAGACTACAGAACAGCTGATGTACTAATGGGTGAAGTGGACACGGTTGTCTGGAAGTATTCATTTAACAAAAATGTGTACGATCAGGATGCCAATTTTATCCTTTACAGGGCTGCAGGGGTCCATCTCTGGTTGGCCGAAGCCTATGTCTATTGGACATACGAGGAATCTGGCGAGGCCAAAGTTTTCACCTCAAAAGCTCTAAAAATTGTTAACGATGGAAGTCATTATACCACTAGTTCTAGGGAGCAGCAAGGCGTAAGAGGCAGGGTTGGATTTGGCGGTAGGAACTTTAAGGATGACGGTATCAGTGTTGGGAATATCAATTATACTCACCATCCATATACGAATCAGGTTGTCGGTTGGACTGATATAACAGGAGATTTTCTTGCAAAACAATATTACCTGGAAGACTTAATCATTGAGGAACGGGCACGTGAACTTGCTTTTGAAGGGGAGCGGTTTTACGATTTAATGAGAGTTGCAAAGAAAAGAAATGATCCCTCATTCCTGGCAAAAAGAGTTTCTGAGAAATTCCCCTTTGAACGACAGAATGAAATTTACAATTATCTTTTGAATGAGGAAAATTGGTATATTAATTATTTTGACTAAACCAATTCCCCTCATATCCTGAATTAAAACAGACCTGGGTTCGTTTTAATCGATTACTCTCTTATAATTCTCCACAAGTTGTCCGGCATACGGTTTGGCCATCGCCGCGAGTTTTTTCTTATCCGACTCTGAAAGTGATTTCAGTTCTTTGAGCACAGCCACGTTCTGTTCTATTTGCTGTCGCGAGATGCATCCGCTGCAAAGGCTTGAAATCGGAAGTGCATAGACGTATTGGTGCAGATTGTCAATGGTAAGATCGGTTTTTCCCACTACATCGGGAATTTCTTTTGTCTTGATATCCTCCGGTGTAGTGTCGATCCTGCCACCCATCATGCTTCCCCCGGCCATGGTTTTCAAAGGATTCAAACCTCGGATCGCATACATTCAGTGGCATCTGGCAGGTGTCCAGTTCCCGTTCCAGTCCCCTTTCTTTTATAGCGAGGCATAAGAACGTTACCACCAAACGTGACATTTTGACCCCCAGGCCCTGATCCTGTCACCGGCCCATGTGATCAGCATCTCAGAAGAAATCGTAAAGGGGAATAATTATATTAAGGCAGCCGTTAATGGAGCCCTGAAATCCCTTGATATAATCGAAGAAGCATTAAAGAATGGTGAATTAACCATTCCCGAGATTGAAATTCCCTGGTTGTCTACCATTCGGGCGGATCTTGAGCTTATCCCTTCCGGGGAAAGTGAATTCACGGAAATGATGCTTCCACAGCTTGATAGCAGTAAAATAATACTATCAGAATATGGATTGTAAAATAAAAATTACCAATATTGCATAACCAAATAATTGTAAATCATGAGCGCACTTCTTGAACAAATTGCACATTGCGTAGAATTCGGAAAAATTAACCAACAATCACCCTATCCACCTGATATGAAAGGCCAGCCCGGAGCAGATGAACTGGCTAAGGAAGCCCTTGAGGCCGGAATAAGGCCTGAAGAGGTTCTAAGCGGTGGATTGGTAGTGGGAATGCAGAAAGTCGGAGTGAAATTTCGTGAAAATAAAGTGTTTGTCCCACAAGTCCTTATGTCCGCCAAATCTATGGCCGCTGCAATGGCCCACCTGAAACCATTTTTCGCTTCTGGAGCGATTCAGCGTAAAGGCACAGTTATTATAGGTACGGTAGCCGGCGACCTTCATGATATCGGAAAGAACCTGGTTTCCATGATGATCGAAGGCGGAGGCTGGGAAGTAGTAGACCTTGGTGTGGATGTGAGCACAGAAAAGTTCATCGAGAGTATTGAACAGTATCCGGGTTGCATTCTTGGATTATCTGCACTCCTGACCACAACTATGGTAAATATGGAGGAGACGGTCCGTGAAATCAAAGCCAAACATCCTGATACCAGGGTAATGATTGGCGGTGCCCCATTAACAGAGGACTTTAAAAATTCCATCGGTGCAGATTATTATTCTCCTGATCCTCAGGGTGCAGTAGAATACCTGGAAGCTGTATAGAACAAATATTCTGAATTATGCCTGATTTTCTGCAAGCTTTAAAAGACAGGAAAGTTCTGGTCTCGGATGGTGCCTGGGGTACTCTTTTGATGGACGAGGGACTAAAAGCCGGGGTATGTCCCGAAATATGGAATAAAGATTTTCCGGACAGGGTCGGTATTGTTGCAAAGAAATACGTGGATGCCGGAGCAGATATTATTGAAACCAATTCCTTCGGGGGATCCCGTATTAAGCTGGACCATTATGGTCTCGGTGATCAGGCAGTGGACCTGAATGCGAGGGCTGCTGAGATATCAAGGAAAGCAGCAGGAGAGAAAGTATTTGTCATGGGATCTGTTGGTCCGACAGGTAAAATGCTGATTACAGAAGAGGTTAGCGAATCCCAGATGTTTGATGCCTTTTCCGAGCAGGGAATTGGATTGGAAAAGGGGGGAGCAGATCTGCTGATTATGGAAACGATGACCGACTTGCAGGAGGCTGGAATAGCGGTTGCAGCCTGTAGGGAAAATACAAACCTGCCCCTGGTTTGTTCCATGAGTTTTGAAACAGCAGGGGAAGGGCAGTTTGCCACCATGATGGGTATCACCCCTGCCCAGCTGGCAGAGGCTGAGTTCCTTGAAAATGTGGTTGTCCTTGGTTCTAATTGCGGGAAGGGTACCCAGGAAATGCTTGGGGTTGCCACTCAGCTGAGAAAGGAAACAACGATGCCCTTGCTGATCCAGGCCAATGCCGGGATACCTGCCTATGATGCAGGTGAAATGAAGTTCCCCGATTCTCCGGATGATTGGCAGACTTATATCAATAAACTTTTTGACCTGAATATTAATATTATCGGTGGATGCTGCGGCACAAATCCAGGCTTCATAGAGAATATCAGGCGATGGGTTGATGAGACCTATTCTTAATTCCTGCACATAATGGAATTTTTTCAAACTCCATTCAAGCTTTCAGAGCTAACCATAGAAAAAGGTGATATTGAGCTTCTAATGGGGTATTCGCCGGGAGAATCACCTGAACCCTTTCCCGAAATTATTGATGAAGTATATAGACAGCTGCTGGATCATTGCAGTCCGGAAGGTGGTTATACCATCCTGGACAATCCGAAATTTAGCCTGGATGAAAACCTGACAAGGGTAGGGGGACATGTATTTAAAACAGACAAGATTGTAACCCGGATGTTACGTAAATCTGAACGATTGGCAATATTCGTCTGTACCGCAGGAGAAGGGATTGGGATATGGGCCAAAGATGCAAATGCCTCAGGAGATCCTGTGAGGGGTTTTATTATAGATACCTTTGGATCTCAGATCGCAGAAGCTACTGCCAATAAGCTTCATAAGATCATTGGAGAAGAGGCAGGTAAGACTCAAAAAACTATAAGCAACCGTTATAGTCCAGGATATTGCGGCTGGCCGGTAAAGAACCAGCAGGAATTGTTTTCCTTTTTCCCGGAGAAGTTTTGCGGAATAAGCCTATCACCATCTTCCCTGATGTACCCTATTAAATCCGTAAGCGGGTTCATTGGTATTGGTCAGGAAGTTGGTTATCAGGCCTACACCTGTGATAGCTGTAATGACAAACATTGCATATTCCGAAGGCTTCGTAAAAAAAAGCCTGAGCCAGTCTAAAACCGGGATATTGAATAGTTTTGTATTTTAGGGAAATACAAAAGACTATTCATCATGGGAAAAGTTAAATTCAATCGAAGGGAATTCTTATCAGCCCTTTCCCTGGGGACGGGTTACCTGATGTTCAGTAACCCTCTGACTTCCTGCAGCTCTGCCTCCATGTCAACCGATCCATTCCAGATTGTCAGTTTGGGTAATTCGGGTATAAAAACAACCCTTCTTGGTATGGGTTGCGGTGTTCATGCCGGCAATCGCAAATCATATCTTACACGGCAGGATAGGAAGGATAGCATTGCCCTTTTGCGCCACGCCTATGATTCCGGAATAAGATATTTTGACAATGCTGATTCCTATGGTACACATGGAATGGTGGCAGAGGCTTTGAAAGAAATTCCCCGGGATCAGGTTACCCTGGGGTCCAAGATCTGGTTCAGGGATGGAGGCATCCCCGAACCTGAAAGACCGGATGCTGATATCGTAGTGGAAAGGTTCCTGAAAGAGTTAAATACAGATTATATTGACCTGTTGCAGATCCATTGTATGGTGGAAGGGGACTGGACAGACAGCTACAAGCGACAGATGGATATTCTTGAGAAACTGAAATCCAGACAACTAATCCGGGCACATGGTGTCTCAGTTCACAAATCTGAAGCCATGCAGGCAGCTATTGAAAGTCCCTGGGTAGACGTTGTACATGCCCGGATTAATCCGTATGGGATTGCGATGGACCAGCCTGAACCCGAGAAAGTGGTTTCTCTCCTGCACCAGTTGCATGATGCCGGAAAGGGATTGATAGGTATGAAGCTTGTTGGCAACGGAAAGCTCAGGGACGATTCGGAAAAGATTGATAATTCCTTAAGATTCGTTCTTGGTTTAGGCAGTGTAAACTCCATTATTGTCGGATTTCAAACTACAGAGGAGGTTGATAATTATATCCTGAGAATGAAGACCACCCTTACCAGAATGAAGGAAGAGGGATAATAATCCTCAAAATTTCCAGCATTAATATTATTTTTGGGACATGGACGGTATATACAGAAAATTACAGGAGAGGCTGGATGAAATTCCCAATGGCTATCCAAAAACAGAAAGTGGAGTAGAATTAAAGCTATTGGCTAAATTGTTTACCATTGAAGAGGCAGGATTGGCAGCCAGCATGAGTATGGAGCCACTTACCATCCCAGCTATTGCCGGTGAAAACAGGATGGAGGAAGCAGCAGCCAAAGGGATGCTTATGGGGATGGTGAAAAAGGGACTTATTGATGTGAAACGGGAGCCGGGTATAGGTTTTGTTTTTATGTTGATCCCGTTTGTTGTGGGTTTTTATGAGAGACAGAACGCAAAAATCGATAAGGAATTCGCTGAATTATTTGAGGT
>JAUUZM010000214.1 GCA_030589965.1 Bacteroides sp. | reverse complement strand
TCCTCAATGGTATCAGAACCATCGTTTTCTTTGCCGGGGGTGGGATTACGAAATCCAACATGGTTGCCATTAAGATATCCATAGGAAATATCCACTTGCTGTGCGGGAAATGAGGGGGCAAACTCTGAGATTGCATTGCCAGAATTATCGTAAAGACCCAGGTATTCACCTGAGCCACCCAGCTTAAAGTTAGTATGAAGTTCATTTTTGGCTCTTGCCTTATCTTTGTTTGAGGCAAATATGACCAGATACCCTCCAGGGGCAACTTCGATTTCCGGAAATTTCCACTTGTCTGGTTTCGCTTTTTCATCTGTAATGGACCAGCCCTTAAGATTGACAGCAATGTCCGTAGGATTATATAACTCAATCCAATCAGAATAAGTTCCATTCTTATCTAAAATACTGGTTTGGTTAAGTGCCAAAAATTCGTTGATACGCAATGAATCCTTCTGAGCTGAAAGTGCAAGGGGCATGATCAGTATCAGACCTCCCAAAATGATCCTTTTCATCAGTGAAGCCAAAATGTTGGTTGATTTTCTGAATATTTCCATGCCTTCAAAATTATCTGTTTTATACTAGCATGATAAAGTTAACAAATTAATGCTTTCATGCTGAGGGTTTTCTAATTTGTAAATCATTTTGAGTATGCTCATGTATCGGGGTGATTTTTTTAATGTTATCGGGTATTTTTTTGCAAACCTCAGATTGATATATTTACAATATTAATTCATATCGGAGTTTTATTCACTAATACAAATCAATCTTGTTAAAAAAGATAGGCCTTTTTCTGGCCTCCATTGCTCCAGGAATTTTTCTGATCGGTTATAATATTGGAACCGGCAGCATTACTACCATGGCATCTTCCGGTGCAGCCTATGGGATGACTCTGGTATGGCCTTTACTTCTATCCTGCATTTTCACCTATTTCCTTGTAATGTTTTTCGGAAGGTATACATCCATCACGGGAAAGACCATATTATCCAGTTTTCGAAGTTATTTTGGGACACCGATTGCGGTATTTGTACTTGCTTCACTTTTGATTAGTGAATGGGTCTCCTGCATGGGTGTTATGTCAGTGGTTACCCAGGTGGTTCAGGAATGGTCCAGGCCCCTGACTGCGTCGGGAAATGGTTTTAATCCCCTGATCACCACCATCCTGTTTGGAGCCATTTTGTATTATCTTTTCTGGAATGGGAAACATAAGATCTTTGAAAAAGTGCTGGCTATTTTTGTTACCCTGATGGGACTCTGCTTTCTGCTTACCATGTTTATGGTGATACCAGATCCGGCTGAGGTAATGCGCGGACTCATACCCAGGGTTCCCAATGAGCCGGGTGCACTTCTGATCATGGCAGGAATGGTGGGAACAACCATGGGGGCCATTCTTTATGTGGTCCGTTCTATCCTGGTACACGAGAAAGGGTGGAAAATAGAAGATAAGCGACTCGAGAGGCGAGACGCGGCAATCTCCGTTTCCTTGATGTTTATTCTTAGCGTAGCTATTATGGCAGCTGCAGCTGGTACACTTCATCCCGCGGGACTAAAAGTGGAGAATGCCATCGATATGGTGAAGCTGATGGAACCCCTTGCCGGCCGATTTGCCATTTCCATTTTTGTTGCTGGTATTGTTTGTGCCGGTTTGTCCTCACTCTTTCCAATCATCCTTCTGGCTCCCTGGTTGTTTGCTGACTTCAACAGCAAACCAAGGAATTTGAGATCCACAAGCTCAAGACTGCTGGTTCTATTCGGGGTGCTTCTTGGACTTGTAGTTCCGATTTTCGGTGGCCGGCCAGTCCTGATCATGATTGTTTCCCAGGCCTTAGCTGCAATAGTTACTCCTTTGGTACTTGGCTTAATGCTGATAATCTACAATAAGAAATCTCTTATGGGTGATTATACTTCCAGCATGTCGTCAAATGTGTCCATGCTGTTTATCCTGGCTTTCACTATTGCCATGGCTGTTGCAGGCATCATTGGAATCTCTGAATTATTTTAAAAATTATTTAGACTATGAATATGTTTAATCCCGATATAGTTGCTGCTTACCTTTATATCATAGGAAAATATGGATATCCGCCTTCCGCTGAAAATGGTCTCATACACCTGGAGGAGTACGCATCCATGGGATTCCAAAGCATTGAACTGGAAGGCATCAGGGAGGATCACCTGAATGCGGTTTATGAAATGAGGAATGAGTTGAAATCCAAAGCCGATGATCTGAACCTGGAAATCCCGGTCTTCTGCATCGTTCTTCCAGGATTAAGTTCACCCGATGCAAAGGAAAGAGAGAAAAACCTTGGTCTTTTCGAGAAAGGTTGCCAGCTGGCTGATTCCCTGGGATCAAAAATTGTACTTGACAATGCGCCTATTCCTCCCTGGCAGTTTCCTGAGGGAATTCCCGTAACCCGTCATTACGATGAAGAAATCCTCGCGAATGCCAGCCTGCCTGCCAAACTCAATTGGAATAAATACTATAAAGATCTGGCATCAACATTTGGAGAGGTCTGTGATGTGGCAAAACAATATGGATTGACCTATCATCTTCATCCCTGTCATGGTGCTCTTGTAGCCACCACAGATGCCTATCTCCAATTCCATGAGGCTGTTAAAAAAGATAACCTGCGCTTCAATTTTGATACTGCCAATCAGTTTTTTCTAAAGGACAACCTATCTCTTTCACTGCTTCGGCTAGCCGGACATATAGATTATATTCATGTTTCCGATAACAGGGGATACAGGGTTGAACATCTTGTTCCAGGAAAGGGATCTATCGACTGGAAGAAGTTTTTCGAAATGCTGGACAGGATAGGCTTCAATGGAATTTTTGGCATTGACGTCGGAGGGGCAGAATCAGATGTGAATAATTATGAGGAGGCATACAGGTATACTGCTAAATGGCTGGAAGATAACTGGTTTAACCATAAAACGAAATGAAAGCAAAACGAATAATCCTTCCATTATTTTTTACTTTATGCATCGCTCTATCAGGATGCAATAATCCTTCAGGCCGTTATTCCATTATCAGTTATGGAGCAGTTGGGGATGGACAAACACTGAATACCAAACACATTCAGGATGCTATAGATGCATGTGCCGGGAATGGGGGAGGAGTGGTCGTTTTTCCTCCAGGGAATTATCTTTCAGGAACCATTATACTTAAGGATAAAGTAATCCTTAACCTGGCTAAGGAGGCTACACTTCTCGGAAGTACCAGGGTGGATGATTATCCGGAAATTAGCTCTGCTTACCGGCATTATGGGGATGTTTATGAGAAGCGCAGTCTGATTTTTGCTGAAAACCTGGTTGGAATAGGGATTACTGGTCGCGGGACTATAGATGGGCAGGGGGGCGCCTTCAAGGTTACCACAAAACAAAAACCGGATCGCTACTTTGATCGTCCATTCGTAATCAGGATGATTAGCTGCAAGGATATTCTGATAAAGGATATTAACCTTCAAAACTCTGCCATGTGGATGCAGCACTACCTGGATTGTGAGGATCTGAGGATAACAGGTATCTCGGTGTTTAACCATTGTAACCAGAACAATGACATGATTGATATTGACGGCTGCAGGAACGTGATTATTTCCGATTGCCGGGGGGATACCGATGACGATGGAATGACTTTTAAAAGTACCTCACCCAGTCCCTGCGAAAATATCACCGTTACTAATTGTGTGCTTAGCTCTCATTGTAATGCCATTAAGTGTGGAACAGAATCAACGGGGGGATTCAAGAACATCAGTATTTCCAATTGTGTGATCAGACCCTCCCTGGATACCCTTCCTATTTTTGGTTATCCTCAAGGAACAAGCGGGATATCCCTGGAAATTGTGGATGGAGGCATCATGGATGGTATTGCCATTTCAAACATTGTAATAGATGGACCGGAAGTTCCATTATTCATCCGCCTCGGAAACAGGGCAAGGAAGTATAATCCAGAGGTTTCCGAACCTGAGATTGGGAAACTAAGCAATGTTGTTATCAGTAATATTGTTGCCAGAAATGTGGGTAAAACCGGTAGCTCCATTACCGGTTTACCAGCACACCCGGTCCGTAACATACATCTTTCAAACCTGATTTTCGAGTATCCGGGAGGCATTTCCGATCAGGTAAATCCTTCAGATATACCTGAGATGGAGAAGCATTACCCGGAGGGAACCATGTATGGAATACTTCCATCTTTCGGTATGTTTATCAGACATGCTGAAAACATTTCCATTACGGGCAGCCAGTTCAGCTGCCTTGAGAAAGATGTCAGGCCCCCGGTGGTTTCGGAAGATGTGATTGGATTAAAATACCTGATCCAATGAAAAAACTGATATTTTTTATCCTGATACCAGGCCTGCTATTACCCGGCTGCTTCAGGGAGAATGAAAACGCTTCGACCCGCTTGTCCCTTCTCCCTTACCCCCAGGAGCTCTTATTCGGGGAAGGCGAATTTTCTCCTGGGAATAAATTAACAATAAAAGCCTCTGGAATTAATGAGGTATCTGACCCTGTCATTTTCATTCAGCTTGAGGAATCATTTAATGAGTCTTTCGGGGCTTCATTGGAAACATCAGTTGCATCAGAGGCAGGTGGGCCAAATATATGGTTGGGATTGCCTGAATCGGATGAAGCGTTCAAATTGCATTGTGAGCAGGAAATTGCCTGGCCTGCAGAAGATATTGGTAATGAAGGTTATGTACTGAAAATTGATAATAAAGGCATTCTGCTGGCCTCTCATACAAAGCAGGGCCTGTTTTACGGGGTACAGACCTTACGACAGCTGCTCCGGGAGTTTTCCAATAAATCAGGCATCCCCTCCATGATGATCACCGACTGGTCGGCAATCCCGCACAGGGCTATAATGGATGATATAAGCAGGGGACAAATACCAAGCAATTCCTATATCAAGGAACAGATTAGGAGATACTCTGAACTGAAAATAAACCAGATGTCATTTTATATTGAGCATGTGGTACGTACAGAGAAACATCCTGGATTCTCACCTCTGGATGGAGCCCTTTCCATAGAGGAAATCAGGGAACTATCCGAATATGCAAAGGATTATCATATCAAACTGATCGGTAGTTTTCAGAGTCTTGGTCATTTTGATAAAATACTCAGTGTTCCTGAATACAGATATCTGGGTGCTACCGACCGCATGCTTGATCCGCTTAACCCCAAAGCGGTGGAATTTCTGAGAGATGTTTACAGAGAAATGGCACCGGCATTCAGTTCTGAATGGTTTACCCCGAATTGTGATGAAGCATGGGACCTATCCCGGGCCGAATTAAGCGGGGAAGCTGGCAGTCTGGGTGTGGCCCGTATTTATGCAGATCATATTAAGCGAATAGATACCACACTTATCGAGCTGGATAAGCGTACCCTTATATGGGGAGATATTATCATGGAGTTTCCTGATATTCTGGAACTCCTGCCTCCCCATGTTCTGATTGGAGCATGGAATTATGATGCCAATGAATCCTTTGCAGAATTTATCGATCCCTTAAAAGATGCAGGATTTGAGTTTACCGTGTCTCCTGGTGTGCTCAATTCTAACCGCCTTTTTCCGGATTTTAACCAGGCTTTTGTCAATATCCGGAATTTCATCAGCGAGGGACATGAGAAAGGATGCATCGGTGTTTATTGCACGATCTGGGATGACGGCGGCCCCCATTTCTTTAATCATGATTGGTACGGGGTAGCATATGCAGCAGATCAATGCTGGAAACCAGGCAGAGAGGCAAGAGAACTGTTTGATCAGAGATTCAGCACAGCCTTTTACGGAGATACTAATAATGCTGTGCCCAAAGGTATACTGGCGTTGAATAAACTTGCTGAATTGAGTGCAACATATGAAATGAATGAATTGATATTCGATAAATATTTGATTCCGGAAACCGGGAAAACCATTTCCTTTAACCTCTCGGAGTGGACAGAAGTAGGTGAACTTGCGAAGGAGGCAGGGCAAATATTAAAGAATGGGAATTTAAAC
>JAUUZM010000308.1 GCA_030589965.1 Bacteroides sp. | reverse complement strand
TCTGGAGGACGGTTCCAGCATCGGCGGCACCTACCTGTCGGCCGGAGGTACAGGGCGCTTGAAAATAGTACTTGAAGACTGGGATATTGACGGAAAGGTGGATATGCTGGTGGGAACCACCAGGCACAGTTCGGTGCCGGATCCCCTTAATGGCCTACCCCAGTCGAAAGGACGCAAGGGAGCCACGGTTCTTTTTCTTAAGAATACAGGATCGAACAGCAAACCTGTATTTGCCTACCCTGTGATGATGCAGTTCAGGGGAAGTACCCTGCACCTGGGTCAGCATGCATGTTCACCTGAAGTCTGGGATTATGGTCAGCCTGGAGGCCCGGACCTGCTGCTGGGAGAACAGGATGGAAAGATCCGCTTTTATAGTCGAAAGGAACTATCCTGGGATGTCGAAGAATGATCAACCGCGCGGCGATTTAATTGAGTGAAGACTTGCCGGTCATATCACCAGCCCTACCACGGTGGACTGGGCTAGAAACGGGATTTCTGATTTACCTGTGGGAGCTAAAGGCAGACATCTCTATCTGTTTATAAATAATGTATACAAACATCAATGATGTCTTTTCAGAGTATAAAAAAGTCTGTTTTTAAATTGGCAACCATATTACTTCTTCATACAGGTAGTTCATACTTATGTGGAACATACATATTTGCTTCAGAATTAATAAGAAATGATAAACCAAACATAATATTAATTTATGCTGATGATTTAGGCTATTCTGATGTTAGCTGTTATGGAGAAAAATATGGTAATACTTTCACAGAAACTCCGAATCTTGATCGGCTGGCGTCTGAAGGCATGAAATTTACAAATGCTTATGCTGCAGCTCCAATCTGTTCTCCATCAAGGGCGGCTCTGTTGACAGGGAAAACTCCTGCCCGCCTTGGCTTCGAATTTGTCACGAAATATGAGGGTGATACTTTTTCATGGGATAGTGCAAGTTGGATAATGAAGTTTGAGGATAAAAAGCTAATATGTCCTCCTTATACAACAACTCTTCCCCTGGAAGAAGAAACGATCGCTGAAAGGCTAAAAGAAAATGGATATTTTACCGGCATGGTTGGGAAGTGGCACGTTGCTCCACATAATAAAATATACCTCGGCTGGAGTTTAACCCATGGGCCAAATCAGCAGGGATTCGATTGGGCAGCAGAAACTTTTGGAGCTCATCCTTACGGATATTCTAAAAACGATAAAAAAAAGGATTATAAAGCAGGGGAATATCCTGACGATGAACTTACCAACAAAGCGATTGAGTTTATTGGCATGAAACATCAGAAACCATTCTTCTTATTTGCAAGTCATTTTTTTGTACATACACCAATTGACAATCGCCTGGATTGGCTGATTGATAAATACAAAGAAAAATCTTTAAAAAAAAATGAAGATGTTCCTGAAAGAGTAATTCAGTATGCTGCCTTTGTTGACCGTCTGGATCATTATGTTGGACAACTTTTAGATGCAATTGATGAAAATGGTTTAGCTGAAAATACACTGGTTATTTTTACTTCAGACAATGGAGGTCATCCCTCTTTTGCATTCAACAGGCCTTTTCGCGGAAGTAAGTGGAACCTTTATGAGGGAGGAATCCGGGAACCATTTATTGTTCGCTGGCCGGGAATAGTAAAAAAAGGAACAATATGTGATGTCCCTGTTATTCAAATGGATCTTGTGCCAACTTTCAATGAAATCTGTGGCAATAGGAATAATTCAGACGGTGAAATTGACGGAATATCGATTCTCCCTTTATTCAAAGGGGAAGAGATACACGGAATAGAAGAACGCACTTTGGTATGGCATTTCCCTTATTATCATCCTGAAGGAAGTGAATATGATAAAGCCAAAGATGGGATTGGCATTGAAGACAGAGAAGTAAGTAAGACCAAACCGCAATCTTCAATCAGAAAAGGAAACTATAAACTTATCTATTTCTATGACAGTAATAAGGTGGAACTCTATGATTTAAGGGAAGATATTCAGGAAAGCAATGACCTAAGCCAATCCCGTCCAGGTGATGCAGCTAAATTGGAATCGGAATTGTTTAATTATCTCCATAAAGTTAATGCGAGATTTCCAAGGAGAAATATTGTTTGCAGTCAGAAAATTCCGGAATTCTGATTAATTATAATTAAGAGATAGATTCATTCATTCAAAGCAGTTCTTTGCATTTTCCCGAATGATGAAGTTTAAAGGAGATATCCTATACCTGGGTCAGCAGGTACACAGGACTTGTTATTCCGGCAGAGAAACAAAGACTAATCCTCAACCCCGAACCTGAAGATGGTCTGGGATACAAACTTCTCACCCGGACGAAGTACAGTTGAGGGGAAATCAGGCTGATTGGGTGAATCGGGGAAGTGCTGAGTCTCCAGACAGAAACCGGAATGCTGCTGATAGGCTCTTCCATCTGATAGTAGCGAACCATCCAGGAAATTCCCAGTATAGAATTGTACTCCGGGTTCTGTGGTATGTACCTCGATGAAACGTCCCGTAAGGGGATCCAGTGCCTTGGCAGCAAGCCTCTTTTCTCCTGCAGATCCATCAATCACATAGTTGTGATCATAGCCTGAGGGCTCTCCACTAAGCTCATCGAAACGCTTCCCAATTACATAAGGTTTCCGGAAGTCGTATGGAGTGCCTTCCACATTGGCGAGTTCGCCCGTTGGAATCAGTTCTTCATTTACGGGCGTATACCTGGAGGCGTTAAGATATAATATATGGTCCAGGATGGTCCCTTCTCCCGCCAGGTTGAAATAGGTGTGGTTGGTCAGATTCAACACGGTGGCTTTGTCGGTTTCAGCTTCGTAGGTAATAAAGAGCTGGTCCATTAGCAATTCGTAGGTCACTGTTACCGCCAGGTTCCCCGGATATCCTTCCTCTCCATCCGGACTTGTATAGCTGAGTTTCAGTACAGAGCGCTCATCGCATCCGATCACTTCGGGTGACCAGAGCATCTTATCAAAGCCTTTCACGCCTCCATGAAGACTGTTGTTGCCATTATTGGCAGCCAGGGTATAGTCCTCCCCATCCAGGGAGAAGCTTGCCAGGGCAATACGGTTGCCATATCTGCCCACGATGGCTCCAAAATAGGGGTGGCCTTCCAGGTATTGTTCCAGATTATCAAAGCCCAGGGTGATATTTGTTGTTTTGCCATTCTTATCCGGGGTATGAATCCCGGTAATGATTCCCCCGTAATTGGTAATTGAGATTTTAATATCCTTCTCATTTGTGAGGGTATAGAGCATGGCTGAATCTCCTTCAGGTGTCATGCCGAAGAAGGTCTTCTCCACTTTGCATTTGGGATTCTTTTGCCCCTCTTCTGCATCGGATTTCTTCCCTGACTTGCATCCGGCTACCAGCAGGATCAGTGCAACTAGTAAGGAAAGTCCTGAAATAAGGGGATACTTAGAAAGCGCATAAATTCTTTTGTCCATGACATTTACAATTAACTGATTAACGTTTCTCGAATTCCAGCCGCTCTCCCCGTACCATCTCATTGAATAGCCCATTCATATAGGCCAGCTTTCCGTTTACCCAGGTGTGGCTCACTTTTGAATGAAAGGTTTCATCCTGCAGGGGTGACCAGCCAC
>JAUUZM010000174.1 GCA_030589965.1 Bacteroides sp. | reverse complement strand
CCAACATCATCTTGTGTATCCCCGTATAGTTCCAAAATTTTATTCTTGTTCATGGAGAAATTAAATCCTGTATTCCATCTGAAAGAACCTCTGTTAATGTTTACGGAATGGATTTCAAATTCGAACCCCGTATTACTTGTCTTCCCGATATTATCCCAAATTGAATTCAAGCCTGCATTCATGGGAGGTATTTCTCTTTCAAGCAGTATATCATCTGTAATAGTGTGATAAAATTCCATAGTTCCATTAAGTCTGCCATTCCAGAAAGAATAATCCAGTGCGGAATTAAACATGGTTGAAGTTTCCCAACTTAATTGATGATTTGGGAGTCCATCGACATACAGTCCAACTCTGTTTTGCCGGCCGAATATATATCCCCAGTTATTCAATCTGGCAAGGCTCTGATATGGATCAACTGCCTGGTTGCCGCTCTGACCATAGGACAACCTGAGTTTAAGATTGTCAACATTTGCAACATTTCTCAGAAAAGGCTCGTTCGAAATTCTCCAGGCTAAACCTGCTGAAGGAAAATTACCAAACTTATTGCCAGCTCCAAAACCGGAATACCCGTCCGAGCGTAGAGTCAATGTTACGTAGTACTTGTCATCAAACTGGTAGTTAAGTCTGCCCATGTAGGATACCAGGGTCCAGGCCTCATAATCCGTCGTGGTCTGACCCTGTGTCTCTCCTGCATCCAGCTTATACCATAAATAATCGTCGCTTGAAAATCCCTGCGCCCCGGTTTCGAGATCATCATAATTATACCCCTGAAGACTGTATAAACCTGTAAAATCTAAATTCCCCCGGGTCCCTATTTTCCTCGAATAATTCAGCAGATTTTCAAGGGTCCAGGAAAAATATTTCCTTTTCCGCACAGAAGCAATTCCCCTGGCCAGTTCCCCGTCGGCAGTCCCTCGTGGTAAATATTCACCATTATTTCTAAACCTGAGATCCGTTCCCAGGTTCACCTTGAAATTCAGTCCCTCAACAAAAGGAATATCAAAAAGCATATACAGGTTATTGAAAATCCTGTTATCCCTGTTCTCATTCTCTCTGAGTACATTATCTGCAATGATATTTGAATAAAAATTATCCTCATACATGGGATACAATGTGTAATCTCCGTTTTCTTCCCTTAGTTTGCCCAGGGGTGATAATGCATAAATTGCATGTTCTCCAAAATCTGCAGTATTTGTGTTTGAATTAGTCATTAAAAGGCTGAAACCAGTCTTCCACCATTGCTTTATTTCCTGGTCAAGGTTCAGCTTAAGAGTTAATCTCTGGTAACCTGAATTTATCACGATGCCATCCTGATTAGTATAGGTCCCGGACATATAATAATTTGTCTTCTTATTTCCTCCTGACATGTTCAGGGTAATGTCATGCTGCCATGCATTCTCAGAAAATTCATCCATCCAGTCAACTTCTTTTCCGGCATCATAACTATCCCGCTCATAGCCGGTTAATATGTTTTCCAGAGTTGTATCCATCCTTGCAGCACGATAGGCTTCGGTTTTCCATGAAACAAACTCTCCCGCATCCATTAGCCTGGGTTTCTTGGCGATCTGCGACAATGAGGATGACATCCTGAGCTCAATAACCGGTTTATCAATGGTTCCTCTTTTGGTAGTAATCAGAATAATACCATTAGCCCCTCTGGATCCGTAGATAGCTGATGAAGATGCGTCTTTAAGAATCTCGATGGATTGTATGTCTGCCGGAGCAATATCTGACAGGCCTCCCGAGTAAGGGATACCGTCAACAACGATCAGGGGTGCATTTTCGGCTGATATTGAATTCATTCCCCTGATCTGAATATCTACATTATCTGATCCTGGCTCACCGGAATTCCTAGTAATCATTACACCGGGGGTACTGGCCTGAAGAGTTTCATAAAGATTGGTATTGGCTGGGTTTGATATTTTGTCTTTTGGAACGGAAGACACAGAGCCAACCAGGTCGCTTTTCTTCTTCTGCCCATACCCCACAACAACGATTTCATCCAAATTGATAAAATCTTCTTCCAATTGAACATCGATAATCGTACGGTTCCCGACTTCTTCTTCCGTGGTCTTCATCCCAACAAAAGAAAAAACCAGTATGTCGAATGGACCTGAAACAATGATTTCATAGATTCCATCAAGATTTGTTATGGTACCTGAAGTACCGCCCTTGATTTGAACATTTAGTCCGGGTATGGATACACCATTCTGATCGACTACTTTTCCTGATACCGGTATGCCAGCCTGGCCAAATGAGTTCAGGCATGACATAATCAACCCCAGAATGATGAATAATAAAACCTGGCTATTAGGAAATTTGTTTGTAAGCATTGTATATCGTATTACTTGAATTTCTATATATCTGAGACAATATCTGTTAACCTGTTAATAGCTTCCAGGTAATAGTAATCTGCATAAATAATATGTTCATCTACCTCGCTGTCCTTATTTTTATTCCCCACACTATGCAACAGGACACATTGATAATTTTCGGTATTTGCCAGGTATTCTTCAGACGATAGCCGGTTAAGCAATTGGATGGCTGTATTATAGTATTTTATTTCTTCGGTATGTTGATACAGTTCCAGTAATGCGGATGAAGCAATAGCTGCAGCGGAGGCATCCTTTGGCTCATCAGGAATATTGGGAGCATCAAAATCCCAGTAAGGAACAACATCGTCCGGAAGTCTCGAAATAAACTGATCTGCCGCTTTTTCTGCCTGATCAAGATATTTCGGATCACCGGTTTCTCTATACATCATGGTATAACCGTAGATGGCCCAGGTCTGTCCTCTTGCCCACATGGAATTATCCTGGTAACCCTGGTGGGTTCTTTTCTTCAATATCTCGCCGTTCGAAGGATTATATTCAACCACGTGGTAAGTACTGTAATCTTTTCTAAAATGGTTGACCATGGTCGTATTAGCATGAGTTATGGCGATCTCCTTCAATTCTTCATCCTCGGTTTTATCCGCCACCCAAAGCAGTAGTTCCAGATTCATCATATTATCAATGATGGTCTGGTGTCTCACAAGATTTTCTTCGTGGATATTTCCCCAGGACATGATGGTTCCTACCTCCGGACGGAAGCGTGTGGCTAAAGTGCGTGCTGATTGAACAAGAATATCATACTGATCAGCCTCTTCGGTATGCTTGTATGCATTTCCGAAACTGCAGAATATCATAAATCCCAGATCATGATGCCTGTCAAAATCTTTCAGCTCAGCCAGTGGCCAGGTCCATTCAAGTGCAGATTCTTTCCATTCCTCTTTATTTGTATAGTCATAGATTTGCCAGAGAACCCCGGGGAAAAATCCGCTCGTCCAGTCCCTCAATGGAACTGTCCTCCAGGTACCATCGGCATTAGCATTTCTAGGCATGCGGCCATTCACAGTTAATGAAGTGAGGGCTTCAGTATAATTTTTCTCAGCCAATGCAATAATATCATCCGGATTAAAGGCAAGCTGGATCTTCTCCTTATCATTTCCCTGGCTGCATGCAGTGAAAGCAATAAGGCAAAGAAGAATAATAAGTTTAAATGGATTGATCATGTCAGGTTTATATAATAATTAAAGCTGATAACAAAATTACAGCCTGATAGGTATCGGATAGGTAGATATTGTTCGAAAACCTTTCGATTAGATTTGAATCAAGTAACTATTGTTCCGATTAGTTAAGAATATGTTCGGGGAGGTATTCTTTGTCAGGATTGTGAGCTCTCTCCCTTTTCAAGGAATTCGGTGGGGGTCAGTCCCGTTACCTGCTTAAAGGAATAGGTAAAATAATGTGGAGAATTAAAACCGCAGATATAGGCAATCTCAGAGATCCTGTACTTATTTTCTTTCATAAGGCTTATGGCCTCCCGGACCCTGATGGTTTTAATAAACTCGCTGGCACTTTGATTGATTAATGCTTTAAGCTTTACATGCAAGGTGGTGCGGCCAATACGCATGGCCTTACAAAGCACCTCTGGACTGAATTCAGGTGAGGTATAATTCTCCAGAGTAGTCTTTTCAGCTTTTTCAAGGAAACCCTGATCTATGGGAGAATTGCTGATCTTTTTCGGATCGAAGAAAAATTGTCTTTTGAATTTATGAATTACCTCCAGCCTGGCTTTTAGAATGTTGTTGATTTTAAGTTTCAAAACCTCCATCTGGAATGGCTTTTCAATGTAATCATCGGCTCCCGTTTTGAGTCCTTTAATTTTATTCTCGACTGCTGTATAAGCAGACAATAGAATAAATGGAATATGACTGGTTGTAATATCCGATTTGATTTTCTCACAAAGTTCAATTCCATCCATCCCGGGCATTTTAAAATCACTCAGGATAATACCCGGTAAGCGTTGATGAGCCAGCTTGTATCCGGCTTTTCCATCAGGTGCAGAAATAACTCTGAACTGCTCACTGAAAATTTCACATAAATATTCACGTATGTCCTTCTCATCTTCGACAATTAATATGAGAGGCAGTTTCATTTCAGAGGAGTGAGAGGACCATTCCTTTACGGAGATATCATCCTGGGGATCCTGCAATTTTTTCTCATCATACACAGTAAGCTCTTTAGGTTCGGAGCTACCAGCTTCTTCAGGTACTCTGAGGGGCAATTCAACTGTAAAAGTACTCCCCTTGCCCGCTGCGCTTTCGACAGATATCTTTCCGCCTGACATTTCTGCATAACTTTTTGCTAGAAACAGACCTATGCCAGTACCTTGAACAACAGTTCCCTTTGAATCAGCCTGGTAAAAACGCTCAAAAATCCTGGATTGTTCCTTCAGAGGAATTCCTGCACCATTATCCTTTACAGAAATGTGTAAACGATCATTTACTATCCTGCTCTTAAACCAAATTTTTCCACCGGAAGCTGTAAATTTTACTGCATTGGATAAAAGATTCCACAGGATTTTCTCAAACTTTTTCCTGTCCAGCAAAGCAAGTACATGAGTATGATCAAGATCGGAGATAAACTGAATACCCTCATTTCTGCAGAATTCCTCATAGTGATCTGAGATAAGATCTATGGATTCAGGGAGGTCAAAACATTCCACATGGTACTCCAGTTTGTCAGAATCAATTTTTCTGAAATCAAGCAATTGATTTACAAGGTCATATAATTTATTTGCAGATTTCTGAATAAACAGTAATTGTTTCTGGAAACTCGCTTCATGATTATCTTTTATAATTTTTTCTAAGGGACTGATGATCATGGTTAATGGGGTCCGTATCTCATGAGAAATATTGGTGAAAAACTGTAGTTTCAGCCGGTTGATATCTTCGATTTTATCCTTTTCATATCGTTCCAGTTCAAGTTCATGCTGTATCTTATTTTTCCTGGTCAACAGATTCATGATAATGAGGAGAATAAAGGCAATTACGAATGTATAAATAACAAATGCCCACCAGGTTTTCCATGGAGCCGGTCCCACATGAACTAAAATAGTTTTTGGAGAAGGAGTCCAGACTCCATCGTTATTGGAGGCCAGTATTTTAAAGGAGTAATCACCCGGTTTGAGATTTGAATAATTAATGCGCCTGTTTTCAGACCCTGTCTCTATCCAATCATTATCAAATCCTTCCAGCATATACTCATACCGGTTCTTTTCAGGCAGAATAAAATTCAGGGCCACAAATTCAAATCCAAAGTCATTCTGTCTATGGTTAAGTTTAATTTCAATACTTTCATTTACGGGTGCAGTTAAGGGGGATCCCTTTTCATTGACCCGAACGATGATATTATTGACGAACAATTCGGTGATGAATATTTCCGGAGCTAATTCATTCTTACCTACCTTGCCGGTTTCAAGTTTGTTAAGTCCTTTCACACTGCCAAAAAGAATATCTCCATCCCTGCATTTCATGATGGAATTCCGGCTGAACTGGTTGCTTAGAATTCCATCATGTATATCAAACCTTCTGGGGTTTCCTGATTGATTTAATTGATATATTCCACGGTCTGTACTCAGCCATAGAAAGTCATCATCATCATCCTCCATTCCATAAATAACTTTAGCATCCGGTAATACATCCCCGGAAACGGGCTGCAATACCATTCTCTCCCTATCCACTATAAAAAGTCCATCTCCAAAAGTACCTGCCCATAATTTGCCAGCTTTATCCTGGTGCAAAGAGATAATTGATATATTATTCTGTTCCCAATACTCCTGAATATTTATTTTAGAAAATCCCTGGATTTTCCGGTTAAACTTGTTTAAACCATTGCTGGTAGCCACCCAGATAACCCCATCTTCATCTTCCAGGAATGCATTAATAATATCACTGCTGATTGAATTCTTATTATTCTGATCGTGAATAAATGATTGGAAATGATCCTTTTCCTTATTGTACAAGAATACTCCCTTGCCATGTGTGCCAATCCAAATCTCACCCTGTTTGTCCTGGAATAATGTATAACAAACATTAATACGATTGCTGATAAAAGGCCTCTCCTCTGGTAGTATTAACTCCTTAATCGATTTATTCCGATGATTTGCCACATGCAAGCCATGTCTGTGTGTTCCGATCCACAGATCCCCATCACTATCCTCCATCAGGGATGAAATAATTGTGCCGGAGAAGTCCAATCCAGGTACATACATCTTTTTCACCCTGGTGAAATCTCCCTTTTCTTTGTTAAACCGGTTTAGTCCCCCGCCTTCCGTTCCAATCCAGATAAGGCCGGACCTGTCTTCAATCATTGAACTAATTATACTGAAACTCAGACTATTATCCTCATAACTGTTATTCTGGTAAGAATCAAAATAATTCAACCTCGGGTCGTAAAAATCTAAGCCCCCATAATATGTTCCAAGCCAAACAGATCCTGTCCGGTCTCTATAAATACTTGTTACGGATTTGAACGACAGGCTGTTTGGTTTCAGGGGATCCGGGAAATGCTTGGTAAATCTTTCATTTTTAATGTCCAGTATGTTTAGTCCGTTAAAGGTTCCAATCCACAAATAACCATCCTCCATCTCAACAATATCCCGAACCGTATTAT
>JAUUZM010000129.1 GCA_030589965.1 Bacteroides sp. | reverse complement strand
TAATGCCCAGATCAGTC
The DNA here is from genome assembly GCA_030589965.1 of Bacteroides sp. Classification (GTDB taxonomy): domain Bacteria; phylum Bacteroidota; class Bacteroidia; order Bacteroidales; family SM23-62; genus SM23-62. The sequence goes on along the minus strand of JAUUZM010000129.1, from coordinate 8,064 downwards.
CTTCACTGATGGTTCTCCATTGCAAGCCTGATGCTGCAGGTTCTGCTCTGCTGAAAAACGCGATGGAAAAGCTGGATCTTTCAGCCCGGGCCTATGACCGAATTTTGAAAGTTGCCCTTACGATTGCCGATCTCGATGGATCGGCCTCTGTTAGATCCCATCACCTGGCAGAAGCCATCAACTACCGGAGCCTTGACCGTAAAGCCTGGGGAGGTTGAATTTTGATATATAGATTTTTATTTCGTAATTTGTAATTGCAAATGACATGCATGTGATATCTTACAAACGTATAAGAGAATTCGTGAAGGATCATCCGGATTCAAGTGTGAAACTTGGAAGGTGGTACAAATGGATGAAAAAAGGAAAATTTAAAAACCTTAATGATATAACAAGAAAGTTTTCAGGAGTGGATTATATAGGTAATGATCGATATGTTTTTAACATCTCAGGTAATAGATACCGTTTGGTTGCAAGGATTAATTTTAAGGCTCATCGTATTTATATCAGATACATTGGAACACATACGAATTATAATAATACAGATTGTAAAAATATTTAAATAAAATGGCTGAAATAATAAATGAATCTCAATATGAGGCAATGATGGAGCGCATTGAGGAACTTCTTAAGGTTGTAACAAACGATACACCGGAAACTGACAGGTATTTTTTAGAACTTGATGTGATATCCAACCTGGTTGAAGAATATGAAGAAAAGTATTATCCTGTTGAAATGCCCTCACTAGCCGAAATAATCAAAGATGAAATGGCAGAAAGGGGAATTTCCCAGAAGGAGCTCGCCGGGCTTCTTGGTGTTAGTCCCTCCCGAATCAGCGAATACATGACAGGAAAAGCAGAACCCACCCTGAAAGTTGCCAGGCTTCTGAATCAAAAACTTGACATTGATGCTGATTTCATCCTGGGGGAGAGCTAGTTTACCCCAGGTTACACCTGAGCTTTCTTCTTTCTTACAAAGTATACAATTCCACCACCCAGAAGGACAAGGGCCGCGATGCCAATATACAGACCTGCACCTGAGGATTCAGTCTCATCCAGTTCACCACTGAAGTCAAAAATATCGCCCTTTTTGGTGCTATCCTGCATCTCACCACTTTCTTCTATAAAGGTTCCCTTATCATCCTGTCCGATTGCATAATTTGAGAAGCTTAGCGCAAAAACGATAAATAATCCGGCTATAAGATTTCTTGCTTTCATGTATATAGTTATGAATAGATTAGAAATTTCAGCGGACAAAGGTAAGATATTCAGACTACTTTACAAGATTGTATTTCTTTCTTAACCTGAGAGCCATCTTTTCATCCCCGGTCTTCTCGTAACATGCAATAAGCAATGGGACTATGTCAATGTACTTGCTGTTGTAATCAATGATTTCAAGACATACTTGCAATGCGGCATTATAATCACCGGAATCGTACTCCAGTTGAGCGGCGATCATGTTCAGCCTGTCGCTGCGGGGATGAATCTTTCTTCCCTGCTTGATCGTAGCCAGGCAATCCTCTTTCCGCATTAGATAATAATAGCTCGCAGCCAGGTATTCATACAATACATAATTATTTGCATCATCTGAAATGGCCTCCGATAGAAATGGAATTGCTTCCTGGTAATTTCCGGCTTTTGCAGAATTGATTCCCTGAAAATCATCTGAGTTCTTTCGCTTGATAATAAGGGCTAAGGGATTGTGGGTATCCATAATAATTTCTTGAATATGCCCGGGCTCCCAGGTATTATTCTTTAATCTAAGAGGGTGTATATAATTGGCCCCAAATATCCCATAATCCCATTGCACTTTACTCCTCTGACTGAAGTGGACATACTTAAATTTTATGTCAGGTCGATGATGGAAATAAACCATAACATCAAAATTGGAAGCAATCGTTTTTGTTGTTCCATCTTCCGGGATATTCTCATCAAACCATTCTGCGGCCTTCTTCATTCCGTGCCAGTAGTAATCATATTCAAAATCAGACCATGCATTTTTGTTCCCACCGGACATCTGATTGAAGTAAATATATGAGGTATCAGGGTAGCGGAAATAATGCAGAACAGGTAGCATCGCAGCTATAACAAGCAATACAGACAATGAAGTCAACATTGCTCTTCTGCTATTCAAAAGTGCAAGGATTCTTTCTATTCCCAGTACTGAAAGGATAACCAGTGGTACAGCTAAAAAATACATTTGTCTCCATCCGCTGTATAGGTTGGAATCAATCAGAATAACATAGATGAGGGGAAATAGGAATACAAACAAGATGATGAATTCATAAAGTGAAAATCTGTCCGGTCTCTTTACAAAACTCAGCAGGTAAAACAGTAAGCCAAGCAGGATGATCTCTGGGATGCTTATCATCATCCAGACAAGCAGATAATATCCGGGCAAGGAGGTACTCCAGATCCAATTGCCCTGAAAAATCTGTCGGATACTGATGCTGTAATGTTCCATCAGAGATAGGCTTTCGAGTGGATGCGTTATTGGATTGTTAAGTCCGTAAGGCCAGAAAATGAGTCCGCCGAGATACCCTAAGATTACTATCACCGAAAGTTGCAGAAGCAAACGCAGCAGATCCCGCCTCTTTGCCGGAGAGAACAAATCAAAATCTCTCTGGATAAGTACCCAAAGAAGGAGGAAAAGAAATAAATACGGAAACAGAATAAGTCCACCTACACGCACGGAAATCAAGAATGCAATTGAGACAGCGAGCTGAAGAGAATATTTCCATGGGACCTTCGGCAGATGTCTAATAAACCGGATCAATGAAAAGATTGCGAAAGCATATCCGGCAGCAAAGGGTATATCTTTTAGATTATTGCAATACTGTCCCATCAAAGACGGTATAAGCAAGATCAGGATCCCGGCTCCAATTGCGGTTCTGTACCTGCCTGTAATCTCCCTTGCGGTAAGTGCCGTAAAAAGAACCAGGAGCCAGCCGAAGAAAGCGCCTATAATATGCCGGATGGTATACTCATTTACAGGCTTTATCCAGGAGTTTATCAGGGCGCTGAGATTATCGACGGATTGCCCGTAGTATTTGAGATTGGAGAAGGGAGTGTCCAGGCAGGATGTATCCGCTCCGGCGGTGTGGTACCACTCAATAACCTTCTCTGCGTGGGGGTAATGAAGGAGTTCATCAACATTGACCGGAAAATCAAGACTTTTTACGATCAACAGAGGAAGTAACATTGAAATAATCCAGAGAAATATGGTTCTCTCATTAGAATTATTCAAACCTGTATTAAGCGACAGCCTCATCTTTATGATCTCATTTACAAACTCAGCTCCTCCTGAATCCTGGGCTCAATGTTCAGGGATAATGTTCAGGACTTTTCTTCTTTTTGAGGAAAAATTTCCCTGATAACATAGAGGGGGCGATTCTGAACTTCCTTATAAACTCTGAATACATATTCTCCTACAACTCCAAGAAAGAATAACTGCAGGGCACCGAAAAAGTAGATGCTCAAAAAGGTGGATGACCAGCCCAGGGGTGCGAAGCCAAGCAACTTTGATAAAATGGTATATATGATTGCTAACAGCAATGTAAGCAATCCTATTATTCCCATAAAAAAACATACACGGATGGGCCATTTTGAATAAATGAAAAGTGCATCCCCGGCAAGGGAGAACAATTTCCGATATGTCATTTTAGGACTCCCTCCTGCTCTTTCTTCGCGGTGGTAATCCAAATAATCAACCTTAAACCCAACATAGGATCTCAATCCGGGAAAATATCTCTGTTTCTCACCTGAATTGCAGATAGCAACAGCCACTATCCTTTTGAGGATACAAAAATTACCTGTATCAATTTTCCCTGAATCTGAATAACGAGGTTCGATCAAATTATGAAACCAGCGGATAAGCTGTCTTTTGGGCCATTTTTCCTTTCTCGATTTACGTCTTCCTACCACCAGGTCCGCAGCGGACTCTGTAATTTTTTTATAAATATCCGGGATAAGTTCAGGAGGGTCCTGTAAATCTCCGTCCAATAAAACTATATATTCGCCATTGCAATGTTCAATGCCTGCCTGTAAGGCAGCCTGCAAACCAAAATTCCGTGAAAGAGAAACAATTTTAAGACTGTTGTATTTCTCTCTTGCAGTCAGCAAAAGTGCAAGTGTATTATCGCTGCTGCCATCATCAACCGCAACAAATTCAACTGCCTTTCCGATGTCTTTGACAGCTGTATAAACCCTTTCAACAAAATCGTTAATCAGGGCTTCTTCATTATAAAATGGAACTACAACGGAAACCATCATCTCAGTCAAAGATAAATATATATCCAGATACGCCTAAGACTCTAAATCTCAACTGGTTTTTTGTTCTTATAAACCACAAATAAGATGGCAAATCCAACAATTAGAATTAAAGGCAGAACACCTATGCTCTGCAGAGCAACATCCGTATTTTTCACTTCCAATATCCTACCCATAACCGGCAGGAACATTGCCACAGATACAAAGCCTGCCCCACCCAGAAGGGAAAGTCCGAGTGCGCCACTCTTTGGAATATATTCTGAGGTAAATCCCAGCATGGTTGGCCAGAAATAGCAGACTCCTATAGCAAAGAAGATAGCACCTACGATGGTCAAAGCGGGTGAATCAAACAGGCTGAGGGCGTAAATACCCAGGGCTGAGAATATCGAGGATAGCAACAAGACTCCTACAGGATTTATACGATGAACCAGTGAACCTGCAAAGAAGCGACCGAGCGCCATAATTCCTGAAATCAGGGCCAGAATTAACATTGGACTAACCCCTGCGTTACCCAATAGTGCATTTACCCATTGGTTTGTAACCAACTCTGTGGCTGCAGTAAACAACATAAAAGTAAACATAATGGGAAAAATGACACTTTCCTTTCGGATGAACCTGGCTTCTATCAGGGATATGGCAAATACGACACCGATCATGGCAAGATACATCCAGCCTTCTGGCAGTGAAAACACATTTATGGCAAGGAGTATCATCACTGTCATAGCCGTAATAATGGTGACCGGCGCCCCGATGGAATCCAACATCCCTCTATAGGTAACTCCACTTGCAACCCTTTCAGTTTCCGGAATTTTTTGCCCGAAAAACATGAGGCCATAGAGAGACAGTGGGACAAATAGAATTCCGATATAAATCTGCCAGCTAATGTCCATTTTATCCATCAAAAAATAGGCAAGCAAACTTCCTATCACGATTCCTCCCGGGAACCAGACATGAAACCGGTTAAGCATTTTTGTTTTATTCTTTGGATAGATGGTGGCAATCATGGGGTTAAAAGCTGCTTCAACACTACCATTCCCAAGACCGATAAATACGTTAGCCAGGAAAAGGGTTTCCTTATTGTGGGCCATAATAAACAGAACTGCGCCAATCAATTGCAGAATAAAAGCTGTCCATACCAGTGTTTTGGTTTTAACGATGTCAATTATAAAGCCACCGACCACCATTGCGATTGTGAATCCCCAGAACGCTGGACTAAATGCCCATCCAATGACTTCTTTCGATAAGCCAAATATTCCGCCGCCTTCAACGGGACCGAATACCTCCTCAATTTTTGCTCTCATGGCAAATGTCAGGGAGGTTACCAGTAATGCGAAACAACCACCAAGAAATAATCTCGTTTTGTTAAAATTTTGTTCCATGATCTTTAATATATGTTTACTTTCAGATTTACATTACACAGATCTATGCTGTATTCCTGGTGCCGGTACCGGAAACTCAATATCCATATCTTCCAGCAGGTATTCTTCAGGACCGAGCTTCAGGGTTGAATTCATCATCTCTTCCCAGCTTGTTTTCTTACCCGTATAGGCTGATATTCTTCCCATAATAGCAGTCAGGGTAGAAATAGCAGTTTGATCTGCTTCCTGAACCGGAGTATTTGTCCGAATGGCTGTAACAAGATCTATGTGTTCCTGAACGTAAGCAGGGACCTTTACGACATCGGTTGATACACCGTTTGAATTTTTTGGGTATTCGTATTCCCATTTTATTGATCCATCCAAATTATAGATCTTATTCTGACAATTGGTATAGCCTTCCGTTCCCATGATAACTTCTCCAATTCCATTCTCACAACCGTCAATCTGTCTGGATGAGCTTTGTGAATGGAAACCATCACCAAAGTCAAAATCAACATTGAAAAAATCAAACTGGTCTCCGGTAACCCTGCGGTGCCGACCGCCAAAACCAGTTGCACTAACGGGATGTGAATCCTTAAACCAGTTTATGATATCTATATTATGTACATGGGTATCCAGAAAATGATCACCAGACAGCCATGTGAAATTATTCCAGTTTCTCAGATAATACTCCATATCAGTCCACCCCTCCTCCCGGGTCCTGAACCATACATGAGACTGCAGCCACCATGCCCTGGCTGAAACAAGTTCTCCTATCTCCCCATTGGCGACATGCTTGTATGTTTCAACATAATCACGCTCATGACGCCTCTGTGTACCGGTTATTATGGTTAGTCCCATTGCAGCAGCTTTCCTGGAAGAGGCCATAATTGATCTCGCTCCAACCGGATCAACACATGCAGGCTTCTCCATAAAGACATGTTTCTTAGCCACAAGGCATGCTTTCAGGTGCTCAGGTCTGAAATGAGGAGGTGTTGCCAGCAAAACAATATCCAGGTCTGAATCAATCAATCGTTTATATCCATCAAAACCGCTGAAACAATTTTCTGAGGGTACTTCGATGCCGGCATTCTTCAATTTTCCTTTGCAATCCTCAACCTTATCCGGGAAAACATCAGCCAGGGCTGTTATTTCCAGATCTGAGCCAGCGGCCATAAAATTCAGGGCTGCACCTGTTCCCCTGTTCCCGCAACCTACCAATCCCGCTCTAAGCTTTTTCCCGTCAGGAGCCCTGTCAAGAAGTGGAGGTAATCCCAGCTCTTCATGGCTGAGTTCCTTTTTGCAGGAAGAGAGAGCTCCTGCTGCAATTGATGCCAATGCTCCTGCTGCAACTGCCTTACCAACAAAAGATCTTCGATCCATAAGCCTTAGATTTAATTAAATCAATTTTGCAATTAATATTCGCAAAGAACACGAAAGCCAACATTCTTACAATCGGAATACCACCATATACTTTTTGGAATCTGTGGGTCTGTAACCAGCCAATCAATGCTTCTTGTAAAATCTCTGTTTGATACCCTTACATCTTTCGCTGAATTCCGGAATGATCCACCCCGGATGGAATGCTCCTCCCCGTTCCTGGGTCCCTGGGGATTGGCTATGACACCACTTGGGTATTTGCCATAAACCAGGGGATCGTAATAATCCAGGCAGAACTCCGCTACATTGCCCAGCATGTTTTTCAGTCCATATGGATTGGGACTCACCATGTCCGGGGGCTGGGTTTTCATGGGACTGTTTTCCTGGTAGATTATATAGGAATTTATAACAGATGTATCAGGGCCAAAAACTTTTCGATAGATGCCTTCCCTGACATACTTTTTTGGTTGGGAATCAAAAAAGTAGGTACCTTCTGTACCTCCCCTTGCAGCGTATTCCCATTCCGCTTCAGTGGGTAATCTGTAATTCTTTCCTGTTACCTGACTTAGCCATTCACAGTATACTGTAGCAGCATAATGGGTCATGGTTATTGCAGGACGACTTCCCGTACCCCAACCCTGATCGGGAGCTCCCCATGGGGGAGTCGGACCGGTGATGCCATCTACTTCTTCTGTGGCTTTGACGCCCTCTTTCCTGCCCTGAGAACTTGTGGCATTAAAAAAAGCAAGGTATTCATCCCAGGAGACTTCAATTTCGGCTATCCAGAAGCTATCCACTCTCACCTGTCTTGGAGGAACTTCATCCCCTTGCCTGAAGGCAGTTCCCTTTACACTACCCATTACAAAAGTTCCGGCAGGCACCGGTTTCATCCTGAAGCTTACGGAAGTACCCGGGATCTGCTCGTCGAACTCAATGAACTCATCAACCAGAGCAGCATTGAGATAAATTGTATCCCCACTCCCATCCGAACCAAAAGAGGTATTCGAGGCATGTGCCAGAGGATCATAATGACCAACACTGATATGACAGGTAATGCATCG
>JAUUZM010000058.1 GCA_030589965.1 Bacteroides sp. | reverse complement strand
TTCGCTGCCCCACCTCTGATCTGTAATTTGATTAATCCTCCTACTTCTTTCGCCATATTTATTCTACGATTTCCGGTTAATCAACAGATTGCCATCTATATTGGAAGCTTCAGCACCCAGCATCGGGCGTCTGAATATATCAGACAATTCGTTTGAATATTTTTAACTATCTTTTTCTACCTGCAGGAAACTCAGCTCAAGCGGGGTCTTTCTACCGAAGATCTTCACCATGACCTTCAGCTTCTTCTTCTCATCATTAACCTCCTCAATCACTCCCGTAAAGCTGTTAAATGGTCCGTCAATTACCTTGACCGATTCACCTACGAAGAAAGGAACATTGATTTCCTCTTCACTGGCTGCAAGTTCATCAACTTTCCCAAGTATCCTGTTTACCTCGCTCGCCCGGAGCGGGGTCGGGGACTCTTCCCCCTTTGTTCCAAGGAATCCGATTACATTGGTAATATTTTTAAGAATATGTGGTATTTCTCCCACCAGAGAAGCTTCGATCAGCACGTAACCGGGAAAGAAATTTCTTTCCTTGCTGATCTTTTTTCCGTTGCGTATCTGGTAGACTTTTTCCGTGGGGATCAGTACCTGAGAAACATAATCCTCGAGGTTCAGTCTTGACACTTCACTCTCGATCATCTCCTTCACTTTCTTTTCTTTCCCCCCGATCGCTCTCAGGACATACCATTTCTTGTCAATTTCACCCATCGATCTTGGTATTTCAATATTTTAATAAAACAGGCTGTAAACCATTTCCATAATGTTACGGAAACTAATATCCATCGCAAAAATCAGGAGCGAAATGATAACGGTTCCGATCATCACGATCATGGCACTGTTCTGTAACTCAGCCCAGGTTGGCCAGGACACTTTATGTACCAGCTCATTCCATGTCTCTTCAAAATATGCTTTTATCTTCATTCCTTGAAAAATTTGCACGGGTGGAGAGGCTCGAACTCCCGGCCCTTGGTTTTGGAGACCAATGCTCTACCAACTGAGCTACACCCGTGTGCTATATCTGTAAAAACATGCCAAGAGTTCGGACCGTAAACCAGCCCGAACCCCCGACAATTATTAAAGCTAAGCGTTATGGACTATTACTCAACAATATCTATAACCTGGCCGGCACCAACAGTACGGCCACCTTCACGGATGGCGAACCTTAGTCCCTTGTTTATAGCCACAGGGTAAATCAAATTAACAATGATCTCAACATCGTCACCTGGCATTACCATTTCACGCCCTTCAGGAAGTTGAATCTCACCCGTTACATCAAGGGTTCTCAGGTAAAACTGTGGACGATAATTATTATGGAACGGTGTATGACGACCGCCTTCTTCTTTCTTCAATACATAAACCTGCGCCTTCACCTTGGTGTGTGGCTTGATGGATCCGGGATCTGCAATTACCATACCCCTTTTGATCTCATTCTTGTCAACACCCCTGAGAAGCAGACCTACGTTGTCACCAGCTTCCCCACGGTCAAGAATCTTACGGAACATTTCAACACCGGTTACAACTGTTTTCTTTCCATCAGCTCCAAGTCCGATCAGGTGTACTTCGTTTCCTGTCAGTACAATACCCGTCTCAATACGTCCGGTTGCTACTGTACCGCGCCCTGTGATTGAGAATACGTCTTCAACCGGCAATAAAAATGGCTTTTCGATATCACGTGGAGGAATTGGAATATACTCATCAACTGCATCCATAAGCTCCTGGATCTTCTCTTCCCACTTGGCTTCTCCGTTCATCGCTCCAAGAGCTGAACCTAAAATAACGGGGACATTGTCACCATCAAACTCATAGAAGTCGAGGAGTTCGCGAATCTCCATTTCCACCAATTCCAGAAGTTCCGGATCATCAACCATATCCACCTTATTGATAAAAACAACGACCTTTGGTACGTTCACCTGGCGAGCCAGAAGGATATGCTCCCTTGTCTGGGGCATGGGTCCGTCTGTTCCTGCAACAACCAGGATAGCACCATCCATCTGGGCAGCACCTGTAACCATGTTCTTAACATAGTCAGCGTGTCCAGGACAGTCAACGTGTGCATAGTGACGTTTCACTGTATTATACTCTACGTGAGCAGTGTTAATTGTAATACCCCTTTCTTTTTCTTCCGGAGCATTATCAATCGAATCGAAATCCTTTACGGTTGCCAGTCCCTGCTTGGAAAGCACCATAGTAATAGCAGAGGTTAATGTGGTTTTACCATGGTCAACGTGACCAATGGTGCCAATATTAACGTGAGGTTTCGATCTGTCAAATTTTTCTTTAGCCATAACTTTAACTTGTTAGAAAATTGAATATTACTTCTTGTTTATTCTTCTTAAAAACAAAGAGCCAATGATGGGAATTGAACCCATGACCTCGTCCTTACCAAGGACGCGCTCTACCCCTGAGCTACATCGGCTTCTTGAGCGGGAAACGAGGCTCGAACTCGCGACCCCGACCTTGGAAGGGTCGTGCTCTACCAACTGAGCTATTCCCGCTTGAAGGCATGGGTGTGTGTGTGTGAGTGTGCTATAAAAGTTGTCCATTTTACAATTTGCAACTGTTCCCGGGGGTATTCAATCTCCTCAATCTCTATCTGCTTAAAACTTTCAACTACCAGTGGGGAGAGTAGGACTCGAACCTACGAAGGCGTACGCCAGCAGATTTACAGTCTGCCCCAGTTGACCACTTTGGTATCTCCCCGAATAAGTCCGAGCCAATGAAGGGATTCGAACCCCCGACCTGCTGATTACAAATCAGCTGCTCTGACCAGCTGAGCTACATTGGCAAATCAAAGAACGATAGGGTCCAAAACACCCTTGAAATTCGGTTCGCAAATGTATAAATATTTTATTTATATCACAAAAAAAAAGATGGCTTTATTTTATGCCCGTCTGAGTTTTGATTTATGCCGGACGATCTGCTTTCTCAAGGCCTCGACAGAAAGGTCTGTAGATTCTTCAAAACTCTTGCTTTGCTTTTTTGCAAACAACTCATTTCCAGGTAGGGTTAGTCGAATTTCCACAACTTTGTTTTCGAGGTCCTGGGCCTTGTCAAGGCGTAAAAAAACCTCTGCCCCTATAATGTCATCGAAATACTGAATCAGCTTCTGAACCTTAACGTTGATAAAATCAAGCAGCTTGGTATCTGCATCAAACCGGATTGAGTGAATTTTGATATCCATATTGATTCATCTTTTATGCCCTGGGATGAGCTTGTTTATAAATAGTAACTAATTTTTCAAATGTATTATGGGTGTAAACCTGGGTCGCTGAAAGATTTGCATGACCGAGTATTTCCTTTATTGCATTCAGATCTGCCCCGGAATTAAGCATATGTGTGGCAAATGTATGCCGAAGTATATGCGGACTGCGGTGTTCCATAGTCGTGACAAAGCGGAGATATGTGTTCACTACCTTATATACAAACTTCGGATATAAGGGCTTTCCCTTATCGGTGAGAAACAGATTAGGGTATGCTGACTCCGGGAATTCTTCATTGCGCAGTTTAATGAAGGTCTTGATAATGTCAAGATAGGTCCGGTCAAATGGAACAATCCTTTGCTTATTTCTTTTTCCGCTTACCTTAATATTCAGCTCAAAGAGATCAACATCTCCCTCCTTAAGGCCGATCAATTCGGCCTGCCGCATTCCTGTAATATATAAGATTTCAATTATTAAGCGGTTCCTTACCCCCCTGAAATCATCACCGAATTCATATTCGTCCAGAAGCAGGTCCATCTTATCTGCCTCTACAAAAGCAGGAAGTTTTTTGCTTTGCTTTGGACTCAGGACCTTGTCCATCGGATTTGTATTTATCTGTTGCTCCCGCATCAGGTACTTATAGAATGATTTTAAGGTTGAAATCTTCCGGTTTACAGTGCTGGCATTCTGACCCGAATCCATTAGCCGGATAACCCAGGAACGAATAAGTTTACCATTTGCGGCTGTAGGATCAGCATCTCCGGCCTCCTCCATGATAAACTTCTCAAACTGCTCCAGATCTGTCCTGTATGAAAGAATAGTATGATCTGAATACCTTTTTTCAAACTGGAGATAATCCAGAAAGGTTTCTTTATAGTTCATAAAATATATAGGGAATCGGTCTCAAGAGAACCGGCAATCAAATAAGGGTTTTTCGACGAGGTGCAGTGGATCTGCGGTTTATTCTCTAGTCTTCCAGGTTCTGAAGCTTTTGGATATACACAGCATGCTTCATAGTCTCTCTCTTCTTAACGGAAGGTTTAATGTAGGCCTGACGCCCCCTTAGTTCCTTAATGGTTCCCGTTCTCTCGAATTTTCTTTTAAACTTTTTTAAAGCGCGCTCAATGTTTTCACCTTCTTTAATCGGAACTATAATCATGATTTTCTCTTAGCTTTATTAATTGAGCGGCAAATTTATAAATACTATCACATTAATCAAACAAATTCATAAAAATTTCATACGCTCAAAGATTTTTATCGTTTTTCATACATAGCCTTTTATGATACTTCTGTAGGTCAGAGCTTTATACAATGGGACCTGTTTGGTGGCTTCATTTGTAAATTACAAAAAAGCAGTGAAGAAATCCAGAAAACAGTGTTAAAAATATGTAAAATCAGCAATCCCTTACTGGTCGGGGCATCTAGCGGCCCGCAACCAGGTAGGGTCGGATCCTCAGGAATACAGAATCCGGAAGCAGGCTGTTCTCCAACAGTTCATTTCCGCTTTCAAAGGATCCCTGAATTTCACGGTAATAAATGATGGATTCTGCCTGGTACCTGTCAAGATATGGATGTTCAGCCAGATCCCCAACATCCACCCTGTTCAGATCAATTTTCCTCAGATATGAAGAATCCAGAAAACTTCTTTGCATTATTTCCTGGTATTGAGTGGGACTAAATCCATATACTTCCATTAGCTGATACGGACTGTGAAAACCGCCCAGCAATTCACGGTATGAGATGATTCGCTGCGCAAAAACAGGACCAATGCCATAGACTGAGATCAATTGAACAGAATCTGCCTGGTTCAACTCAAAGGGCCTGGTCATGCCCGATTTAAATCCTGAAGTATCGATAAGGATATACTCCTTCAGCTGGGTATAGACTTCCGGTTCCAGTCCGTATACCCGGAGAAGATCTGAATCTTTTTTGAATACGCCTCCGGCTTCCCTGTAATTTATCAGGGTACGGGCTGTCCACATCGGGATCCCCAACCGGGCAAGTTCAGTAATCGTAGCCTTATTCGGGTCAAAAGGAAAAGGTTCAGGCAGGATGGAGGTTTCTGGATGGTTTGGTTTTTTCCATGGACTTGAATTCCTTCCCTCCATTGAAGTTCCGGAATGCAAAGGGTATTTCAAACTTCCCCCGGGTTTATAGGAACTGAGTTGAATGAGGGAATCCTGAAATGCAATAAATTCTTTCTCAGCCAGGGTGAGGTCTGCCTCCGCCGGAGGAATCAGCTGGGGTAATATTACCCGAAAGACAAGAAGTATGATTGCGAACAGGCTAAGGATCTGCATCCCGCGTCTTTCTCCACGGGTAAGGGAAAGATAATCCCTATGCAGCTTCCTGAACATGGCATGTTCTTAAAAGTTTATAATTCCTATTCCATTTAGAAATACAACAGCAATGGCAATCGGGGCAACAAACCTCACAAGGAATAAAAATACCAGCCAGAATCTCGCTTTCAGGCTTCCTTCATTGGAGAGTTCGTCCTTAACCACTTTACCACCCATAAACCAACCCACAAAAATGACAATGAAAAATCCACCCAGCGGCAACAGTAAATTTACAGAAGTAAAATTCAGAAGACCGAATACATTTTTCCCAAAAAGGGTCATATTTTCAAACCATCCCCACGACCCTGCTGCAAACAGACCAATAGTGGAAATAAGCACACTGGCAAGAATGGTAGCCCTCTTTCTTTTCAGTTTTAACTCCTCAACAAAATAAGTAACCACCACTTCCAGCATGGATATGGTCGATGTAAGTGCTGCTACAGCCAGGAGAACAAAGAACAGGGTAGAAAAGAAATACCCTCCCACCATCTGTTGAAAGATGCTGGGCAAGGCAATAAAAGTTAAGTCCTCCCCAGCTGCCGGATCAATTCCAAAGGCAAATACAGCTGGGAAAATAGCCACACCGGCAAGTATGGCAATAAAGGTATCTGCAAGGGAAACGCTGATAACCGTGCTGGAAAGGTTATTATTTTTTGTAATGTAAGATCCATAAGTAATAAGAGTACCCATACCTATGCTAAGAGAGAAGAATGCCTGTCCAAGCGCCTGCAAAATTGTATTTGCAGTAATTTTTGAAAAGTCTGGCTCAAATAAAAACCTCAAGCCCTCACCTGCCCCCGGGAGGGTCAGGGATCGTATGCTTAGAATGACCAGTATGGCCAAAAGAAGGGGCATAAGTATCTTGGTATATTTCTCTATCCCTTTTTTAACGCCAGAGATTACAATTGCTGAAGTCATTACCATAAATACCAGGAACCAGATAATAGGCCTCCATGAACCTTCCCTGAAAGCATTAAACATATCTCCAAGTTCATCCGGACTTTTCCCCGAAAATCCATTGGTCACAGACTGGTAAAGGTACTCCAGTGTCCATCCCGCAACGGCAGCATAAAAGGCGAGGATAAAAAAGGCCCCGCTTACTCCCATAATTCCAACAAGAGGCCAGGCCCTGCCTTTTTTTAATTTCACAAATGCACCAACCGGACTTTTCAGGGTATTCCTGCCAATCAACATCTCGGAAAGCATAACCGGAATACCCAGGGCCAGCACAAAACCCAGGTAGAGGAAAAGAAATGCTCCTCCCCCGTTTTCTCCTGCCACGTAGGGAAATCTCCAAATATTCCCAAGACCGATGGCAGAGCCGGCTGTTGCAGCAAGAATTCCAAACTTACTGCTAAAACTCTCTCTTTCTGGATCAGGTATACTATTCATGTTCACATTACTTAATGCTGATCTTTGCGGAATATCGTACTGAAAAATAAAATTAATTTCTATCCAGACAATTCAGGTCCTCAAAGGCAACCTTCAAACGGTCAACGACAGATGACTCTCCGGCACGGAGCCAAACCCTGGGGTCATACTTTTTCTTATTGGGTTTATCATCACCATCCGGGTTACCTATTTGTCCCTGCAGGTAATCATGGTTTGTTGCTTCATAGGCTCTGATACCATCCCAGTAAGCCCACTGAGTATCAGTATCAATATTCATCTTGATTACTCCGTAACTAATACCTTCCCTGATCTCTTCGCGGCTGGAACCTGATCCTCCGTGGAATACAAAATTCACAGGCTTCTCTCCGGTATTATATTTTTCCTGAATATATTTCTGAGAGTTCATGAGAATTTTTGGTGTCAGTACGACATTTCCCGGCTTATACACTCCATGGACATTTCCAAAAGATGCAGCTATTGTGAAAGCATCACTAACCTTGCTGAGCTCTTCATAAGCATATGCAACTTCCTCAGGCTGTGTATACAATTTTGAACTATCAATCTCTGTATTATCAACACCATCCTCTTCACCACCGGTAACACCGAGTTCAATCTCCAGGGTCATTCCCATCTTGCTCATACGCTCAAGATATCTCTTGCAAGTCTCAATATTCTCTTCCAAAGGTTCTTCAGAAAGGTCAATCATATGGGAGCTGTACAAAGGTTTTCCCCAGCCCTTGAAATGCTTCTCTCCTGCATCCAGAAGTCCGTCAATCCAGGGCAGTAATTTCCTTGCTGCATGGTCCGTGTGCAAAAGAACTGGTATTCCATATAATTCAGCCAATGAATGAACATGCTTTGCCCCGATAACTGCTCCTGCAATGGCTGATTTTTCAGCCTCATTAGGAATACCCTTTCCGGACCAGAAAGCTGCTCCTCCATTGGAAAACTGAATAATCACTGGCGAATTGACCAACCTGGCTGCCTCCATCACGGCATTTACAGAGTTGGTTCCTACTACATTTACTGCAGGGATGGCGAATTCATTTTCCCTGGCTACCTGGAAAAGCTTTTGAACATCATCCCCAAGGACGACTCCTGGCTTCACTACATCGAATACTTTTGCTGACATCTGAAGATCTTTTAAATAATTATTATGATAAATCTGTATACAAATATTTTCGCAAAAATAGAGTTTTCAGGGATAGAAAGAAACGATGACCTGATTAATTTCTCCGAAAAATGCATGTCAGGAAAGAACCGATTTGCTGAATACCAGTAATATCGCGGGATTTCAGGACAACTCTGCCTAAAATGGGTATCCTATTGCAATGTTCAGTTGTGGGTTCCTGATGCCCTCATCCATGAGAATCCAACGATCACCCACGGGTCTGCCTGGATCATGCCATCGAAATCCCAGATCGACACGGAATATTACAAATGAGAAATCCATTCTCAATCCCAGTCCGGGTCCAAGGGCAATTTCCTTATAGAAATTATCCCATGAGAACTTACCACCCAATCTTTCAGCATCGGGATTCAATGACCAGATATTCCCAGCGTCAACAAATAATCCACCCTCCAGCACCCAGAATAATTTAAACCTGTATTCAATATTTGCTTCCAGCTTTATATCCCCTGTTCTGTTTGGATAGGTGGTTTCACCTTCACCGTTATATGAACCTGGACCGAGGAATCTTACCGGCCAGGCTCTGATCCCGTTAGCACCCCCGGAGAGATACTGTTTCTCGAAGGGAATCCCAAGGGAATTGCCATATGGAAAGGCAATACCGGTAAACAGGCGGTAAACGAAACTGGTCTTGTCATTTACCAGATTATACCACCTGAATTCAACATCCCCCTTTACAAATTGTGCAAAGGCATTGCCAAACACCTGATACCTGCCAAGGGAATCCCTGGGTGCATCAAAGGCCATGCCCAGTCCCCTGAGCATCAATCCTGCTGATTCCAGGTTGCCCCTGAAATACAGGAAGTCCGATGTCTTCTTAAGCCTCTGGTTGCTGAAAATTAAACTGTAGTTCCCTCCCAGGATCAGCCTGTCCTCATAACTATGCTCAAGGTAGGTTCCCTTAATTGTATTAATAAAAGAGTCGGTGGCCGTAATCATATTGACAAAATTCAATTGCACTGGATTGACAATATGAGTAAGCAGCTCATTTCCGCTCCAGTTGTAACCGAAACTTGTCTGTGCTATGGAACGGGTAAAATCAGGCCTTCTCTGGTAATTATACGATACCGAGATATTGGTTTTGGGATTATACTTACGGATAAAATCCTCGGTTTTAAAAGGAAGTAAGAATTGGGGCAAAGTTATTTTTGCTTCAGCACCCAGCTCCAGCATGGTTCCGAATCCACTATCGTCGGATTTCTTGAGAGATTCAATGGCCCCGGATAACCTTGCTGAGAAGTTTTCGGCCCCACCGAAAAGATTCCTGTGTAAATAATTCAGATTCCCCCCTGCACCAATATTACCTTCGGAGTTGGTACCCTCGAGTTCTATGGTGTAGGACTGGTTGGTAGTTGGACTCATCCGTATATGGCAGACCAGGGGGTAGTAATCACGTGTGACCTGATCATAAGGGTCTTTCTCCACGAAAACCACTTTTACCATTTTATAGATCCGGAGTGAGGACAGGTGGGTTTTTGACTGGCTTTCCTTTTCACCATTGTACAATTCCCCCGGCATGATAAAAACGGATTGGGAGATTACTTTTGGATTGGCTTTCATTTCCCCTTCCGTAAGGAAAACAAAATCATTATACTCCGTCTTGTCCAGTCCCTCTAAATACTCCTGCATGTTCTCAAGAGCCGAGTTCTGATCAAATCCGGGATAGATAAATACCTCCTCTACCTTGTATTTCCGGTGGGGAACCATCAGGTGGTATCCGTCCTTTGAGGAGATAATATAGTTTTTTATCCCCAGGGTCAGGTCAATCTGGTGGCTGCGAAGAGAACTGTCAACAGTGAAATGAATATAATCCTGGTTAAAGTTAAAATACCCCTTGTTCCTCAGCAAACTCTCAATTCTACCCCGTTCCGCCTGCATGACGTCCACATCGAAATTTTCTCCCGGCTTAAGCAGGGTATTGACCGTATCGGGATAAAATACAGACTGGAGGCTGGTGTCTTCGAGATGATACGAAATACTACGGATGGTATAGGGCTCCCCGGCCTCAACGGCATAGGTCACCTGGGCCTGTTTCTTCTTGAACCGGACTGTATCTGAAATCTCTGCATCGTAGTAGCCCTTGTTCTTCATGTATAAGTACAATTGCTTATTATTGCGTTCAGACTCAAATACATCATACAAAACAGGAGCTTCACCGATCTTCCTGAGCCAGCCGTTGAACCCGTTATCCTTCTCCCCGGACAGGTTATACAACCCCAGGTAGAACTTCATTCCCAGGATTTTTTTATTAGGTTTTGGTTTTATATATGAATCCATTTCCTTCTGGTCCAGCTGGCCTTTTTCAGTCTTCAGCTTGTATTTATCCAGCAGGTATTCATCCTCAGCTACGAATTTTGTTGGCCTGCAGGAAGAAAGTACAAGGATCAGCACTGCGGTGTAGACAAGAATATTTGAATGGTGCCTATGTAAACGGAGCAAAGTCAACGCGTATGATTTATTCGTATCTTGGAAGCAAATATACTCAACTTAAGGCACAAGAACCCTGCCATGCAGGTGCGGTAATTAACAATGGCGAACCTCAGTAAAAACCAGCATAAAATCATCCGCAGCCTGACTCGAAAAAAAGACAGGAATGAACTTGGACTTTTCCTTGTGGAAGGGGATAAAATGGTCAGGGAGGTCCTGGATCCCCTTAACGGGGGAATTTCATACCAGGTCAAGTCTGTAATTGGTTCACGGGACTGGCTGGCCAGTTTCGGGGGAAGTATTCCCGGGGGAACAGAACAATATGAAGTCGGAGCAGCTGAACTTAAACTCTTATCAACCCTTCGGGAACCCAATGGAGCCATAGCCATAGTGAAGCAAATGGAATACCGGCCGGATTTTGGGCAGATCCGTGGATGCCTTACACTCGGACTGGAAAACATTCAGGATCCGGGAAACCTGGGCAGCATTTTACGGATTGCAGACTGGTTCGGCATCAGGGATGTTTTTTGTTCCGGTGATTCAGTGGAGCTCTATAACCCAAAAGTGATACAATCCACCATGGGATCCTTTCTTAGGGTCCGTGTTCATTATATCGAATTGCCCTATGTTATAACTCAACTTCAGGAAGGGGATAAGGAGGCAGAATATTTCCCGGTCTTTGCCACCGGCAGCCAGGGAGTTAACCTCTACCAGGCCACCCTCCCGGAACTGGGAATGATCCTCCTGGGAAATGAATCAAAGGGACTCTCGGAAACAGTCACAGCGAAGGCTGATCAAACCCTCAGCATACCTTTCCAGGATCCGGACATGCACCCTGAATCATTAAATATTGCCACAGCTACAGCTGTTCTATGCAGTGAATTCAGACGGCAGACAGGATCGGATGAATGATTTGTTAGTGGAATTCTATTCAAAATGGAAGCAAAGCATCACTACGTAGGACTGAAGCCGTTCGATGGAAGCGGTATATTTAAAACCAGCCGGATCATGGGCAGAAACATCC
>JAUUZM010000258.1 GCA_030589965.1 Bacteroides sp. | reverse complement strand
CCATCCATGACGGGCATCTGAATATCCATCAGGATAACATCATAATTACTTGTCCCGAATCTATCTAGAGCCTCTTTTCCATTATTGGCGATATCTATATTTTTCACAAGCTTCTCCAGGCTTAGAGTGACAATTTTCTGATTGATTTTATTGTCTTCGACGAGTAGAATATTAGCTTCCTTCAGTTCAATTTGTTTTTCTTTCCCGGATTTCTGATTATAAAGATGGGAAGTGATTTCTCCCTTTCTTAATTTGATATTGCTTTTAAGGAAGGTGAGTTCGAAACGGAACTCCGTATGGGTTTCAGTTGATGAAGCATGGAAATTACCTCCAAGCATTTCCGAAAACCTGCTTGGAATACTCAGGTCCATGTGATCATGTGGTATGGGCAATGAACATTCATCACCCGATGCAATGCAGGCAGTAACAAGGAATTTCAATTGGATTTTTTCATCCGTTTCCCTGTTGTTTATAATTTTGATACTTACATTCAGTGTCCGATCTGATTGAACATGTTTTAAAATGTTCTCCGTCAGGTTCAGAAACATTTG
Source organism: Bacteroides sp. (assembly GCA_030589965.1). Taxonomy (GTDB): domain Bacteria; phylum Bacteroidota; class Bacteroidia; order Bacteroidales; family SM23-62; genus SM23-62. Next base: position 4,527 of record JAUUZM010000258.1, on the reverse strand, counting down.
TTTAATTCGTATAGGATCTCCTTCTACCTGGTTTGTAAGAGTTGGATCATGAGCCACTTTAAATTTTACATTGGGGTATTCTGTGGGAGGGAATAAATGGAGTATATTTTCAATGGATGATCCCAGGTCGAAAGGAATTGTGTAGCCTTTTACGGTTCTCACATCCAGGTTGGAGACTTTTACAATATTATTGACCGCCTCTACAAGGTTATTTGTTGATGCAAGAATGGTATCTATCAGGTCCTGCTGCTCCTGGTTCAGTTTTGTTTTACTTACCAGGTTGCTAACAAGAGTGATGTTGTTCAGTGATGTTCTTAATTGATGTGATAGCTTTGAAATAAATTCATCCCTTGAACGTGTTTCAAAAGCGGCTTCCTCCAGGGCCCTGTCAAGTTTCATTACGTTTTTTACACGCAGATACTCAAAGGCATAGACAAGCATATAAATCCCAAAATATGTAGAAATATACCTCAGACTAAATATGTTATCATAATTAACCCGAACAAAATCCAGATTCGAGAAAAGGACAACACCAACCAGTAACAGAAAAATAAGGGAAGAGACAGATCCCCTGTTTAATCCGAAAAGGATCAAGGAAATTATAGGGAAAGTTAGAGCCCATAAATAACCGGTGGCATGGGTACCTCCCGTAATAAGAATAAAAAGCAATAATCCTCCCATTAAGAACAGGAGAAAAGGAACCGCAATCTCAACCCGGCTGGTCCGTACCATAAATACCATATTCAGTATGCACAGTCCGGTGGCAATGAGTAAGGTCCATGTGATTAAATATTCGCTATTGAAAAAAGCCAGGATTGCGAAAGAAATAAAAAACAAGATTCCCAGAACACTGAAAATATTAGTCAGCAGAATCCGGGTTTGCACCTGGGAATCTTTTCTTTCATTCATTCCGAAAGAGAAAAATTTGAATATTTTCTCTTGTGTTAACATTTATTTCTGGACTTTTATTATGTAAATTTGCATTTGTCTGAAAAGCACATTTGATGATAAATATACGTAAAAAAACCTTCTTCGAAAAGATTGATTTATTCGCCTTTCCCGCATAATACAACGGAAAAGGGTACGTTGTTTGATAGTGAACAATGATTAATTACCGAAAGCTAAAAATATGCAAATGTCGAAACAGTACTTTCAAAATTTGACTGGGTTTCTGTTGCTGCTGTTTATATTATTATCAGGAGAAGGGAAATTACAGGCCCAGGCCGATTCAATAAATGGTGTCATGTATACACCTGATTTTGAATTCAGAGAAGGGGTTTTCCTGAATCACGATCAGGTCAGGAACAACCGGCCCATCCCCAAATCCCGGATACTTACGAGCATTGATTATGATGACAGGGATTTTTATATAAAGGTCCTGGAAAACAAGTCTCTATTATTTTATGATAATCTGGGAATGAAGGAGGAGGTAAAATCAGAGAAAGTCTGGGGATTCAGCAGGAATGGGATTTTATTCGTTTCTATTGATGGTAATTATCATCGCATCACCATTATTGGCCGCATTTGTCATTTTGTTGCTACGATAACAACTTATGATACAAGATATTACGACCCTTATTATTATAATCCCTATGACTATTATTACGACCGGGGTGGATATCCAAATAATACTCAATCCTCTGAAATGCGTCAATACATAATGGATTTTGAATCCGGCAAGGTTTATGAATATGAAATTCAAAGTCTTGAAGTTTTATTAATGCAGGATCCCGAGCTATATGACGATTTTGCCCAATTGAGAAAGAAGCAGAAACGTCAGCAAAAATTTGTATACCTTAGAAGATTCAACCAACGGAATCCATTATATTTCCCCAAATAAATACACTGTAACTGCCATGAAAAGAACAACACTAATTATATTGTTTTCCCTCTCGGGTATGATTTTGTTTTCACAGTATGTTCCAACACCAGGAGATCTCGATCATTTTTTTGAAACCAAGACCCTGGTAGTAAGAAACCAGAATCCTCTGAATACCTCTGATAGCAAAATCCGTAAATTCATGGAAGAGGAGTGGGATCTGACAGAATGGGAAATAATTCCTTATTCCGAGTTCGAGGAAAAGAGACAGGATACCCAATATTCATTTCTTTTTCTGACCACAGTTATTTTTGAAAAGGATAAGCTACAGGCAAAATACAAATTTCTAAATCTTTCACTTGGAGGGGATTATTTTAATCTCAACCAGATGCCTGATCTGGCATCTGTACCTGTTGCTTATGCAAATGTCGAAGATGAATCATATGTTTATAAGCTAGAGATACTGATACGTTTCATTCAGAAGCATATCCGGAATATACATGAACATCCCGAGTTGATATCATCGAATGTTTTTAAGCATTATAATGATAATATGAAGGATGTTAAATCCAAGACCCTGTATCTTCTTCCGGAAGAGATGGCTAAAGATGTAAATTCATCTGCCCGTATTCAGGAAGTTTATCCTCATCCGTTTAAGTTGGTTGAGAAATCTGATATTCAGGAAGCGATTCAGAACAAGGATGAAAATATTGTATTCCTTCATAAGGTTGGTCCAGAGGGAACCAGGCTTGATGCACGCTGCTATAAGATTCTCATCGGCGCCAATGATGCCAGTTTTTATTATTTTGACTATCATATGATCAAAGCAAAGAATCCGGATGGCTTCCTGTCAAAGGACCTTAAAAAGATTAGTAAATAGAGTTTTGTATTCGTGAAAAAGGTCAGCATTCCCAAAGGAACCCGTGATTACTCACCGGCAGCGATGGCACGCCGGAAATATATTTTCGATACCATAGGAGATATCTTCAACGTATTTGGCTACCAGCCAATTGAGACGCCCGCCATGGAGAACCTGGATACTCTCCTGGGTAAATATGGTGAGGAGGGCGATAAACTATTATTTAAAATCCTTAATTCAGGTAATTTTTTGAATGGCATTGAAAATGCTGATATTCAGTCCACAGATGCCGGAGCTATGTCCTCTAAGATAAGTGAAAAGGGTCTGCGATATGACCTCACTGTTCCCTTTGCCAGGTACGTAGTACAGCACCGAAATGAGATTACTTTCCCTTTCAAGAGATATCAAATCCAGCCGGTATGGAGGGCTGACAGGCCACAAAAGGGTCGTTACAGGGAATTCTATCAATGTGATGCGGATATTATTGGAAGCAGGTCTCTTTTAAATGAGCTGGAATTAATCGAAATTATTGACAGGGTTTTTGATCGGTTTTCAATAAAGACATGCATTAAGATCAACAACCGTAAAATCCTTGCTGGTATTGCCGAGATTCTGGGAGAAAGCAGCAAACTTACCGTCATTACCACAGCCCTCGATAAGCTTGATAAAATTGGTTCCGAGGGGGTGACAGGGGAACTAAGGGATAAGGGAATCTCTGATCCAGTTATTGAAAAGCTTCAACCTATCATAAACCTTTCCGGTACAACAGAAGAAAAACTAAATAATCTCACTACTATTCTGAAAGATTCAGAAACAGGCCTCAAGGGGGTAGCTGAGATGGAGAGTCTGTTTGAGTACTTGAAAATACCAGAAATAAAATCAAGGGTTGAACTTGATCTGACATTGGCAAGGGGACTCAATTATTATACCGGTGCCATTATTGAGGTTCAGTCCGACGAGGTTAAAATCGGGAGCGTTTGTGGCGGTGGTCGATATGATGATCTGACTGGTATATTTGGACTTGAAAATGTATCTGGGGTAGGTGTTTCTTTTGGTGCTGACCGTATCTATGATGTTCTGGATCAGCTTGACTTATACCCCGAAGAAGTGAGTACAGGTACCCGTTTACTCTTTATTAATTTTGGTGAGAAAGAAGAGAAATATATACTGGAGAATATCTCACCCTTCAGGGATGCCGGGATACCAACTGAAATCTACCCGGATCATGCCAAAATAAAGAAACAGATGAGCTATGCCAACCAGAAGGACATCCCTTTCGTTGCACTGGTGGGAGAAGAGGAAATCAATAAGAGTGTCATCTCATTTAAGGATATGGCGAGTGGAGAACAGATTAAGTGTTCTATTGATGAAGCCATAAAATTGATTCAGTCCCGGTATGTTTAATAATACATCCGGGATTCCTTAACTTTCTTATTTTTACTCCCATGCAATACCATGATATTTCCCCTGACGAGCTTGGATTTTCAAGGGTCCGGCAGATCATGAGGGATGGACATCAGCTCAGGCTTTCCAGTCAGTCTGCCGAACTTGTTAGTAAATGCCGTAAGTACCTTGATGATAAACTGGAAAGAACGCAGGAACCTTTGTACGGTATCAATACCGGTTTTGGATCATTGTATGACCGCCTGATCAGTAAAGAAGATCTTGGTATTCTACAGCATAATCTGGTCGTATCTCATGCATGTGGACAGGGAGATGAGATTTCCCAGGAGATCACCCGCCTGATGCTCTTCCTTAAAATTCAGTCCCTCGCCTACGGAAATTCTGGTATTCAGTTATCAACCATACAACGACTGCTAGATTTCTTCAACCATGAAATCGTCCCGGT
>JAUUZM010000153.1 GCA_030589965.1 Bacteroides sp. | reverse complement strand
AAGAATTACCTCATCAACATCGGATGCTTTCATTCCTGCATCCTTCAATGCTTTTTTACAGGGTTCGATGGTTGCCTGAATCAGTTTATCTGCCAGACTTTCGAATTTTGCCTTACTCAAAGTTTTAACGAGGTGCTTGGGTATGCCATCAACCGGCATAATATATGGAAGATTGATCTCGGTACTTGATGAACTGGAGAGTTCAATTTTTGCTTTTTCAGCAGCTTCCTTCAGTCTTTGAAGAGCCATTGGGTCTTTTCGCAGGTCAATGTTTTCCTCTTTAAGGAACTCCCCGGCCAGCCAGTCAATAATAACTTCATCAAAGTCATCACCACCCAGGTGGGTATCACCGTTTGTGGATTTCACTTCAAATACTCCGTCTCCGAGTTCAAGGATCGAGATATCAAAAGTACCTCCTCCAAGGTCAAATACAGCTATTTTTACGTCCAGGTTTTTTTTGTCAAGACCATATGCAAGTGCAGCAGCGGTCGGTTCATTTATAATTCGCTTTACAGTTAATCCTGCAATTTCTCCGGCTTCTTTAGTAGCCTGGCGTGAAGAATCACTGAAGTATGCCGGAACCGTGATAACGGCTTCAGTTACTTCATGTCCCAGGTAATCTTCAGCAGTTTTTTTCATTTTTTGAAGTACTATTGCAGAAATTTCCTGTGGGGTATATTTACGATCATCGATCTGTACCCTGGGAGTATTATTCTCACCCTTCACAACCTTGTATGGTACTCGTTTGATTTCTTTTTGAACCTTATCAAATGTCTCTCCCATGAATCGTTTGATGGAGTAAACAGTTTTAGTGGGATTGGTGATGGCTTGTCGTTTAGCCGGGTCTCCAACCTTTCTCTCTCCATTTTCAACAAAAGCTACAATCGATGGTGTGGTCCTTTTTCCTTCACTGTTAGGGATTACAACGGGCTCGTTTCCCTCCATCACGGAAACACATGAGTTTGTTGTTCCTAAGTCTATTCCGATAATTTTACTCATTACTATATATTATTTAAGATAATTATTCCAGTTTCAATTGTCTGGTCAAGCATTATGCCAATAGCTCAAATAATGAAAATATGGCATTTGAATCTGTGGCTAAAGGCTTATATATTAAAGTTTGTGACAAAAAGTCAGTCATTCGGATAGGAATATGACTTAGCTGTATTCAGGAAAAAAAGTAAAAACACACCTCAAATAGAGGTGTTCTCAGTATTAATTTTAAACTTTGTACCCTCAGAAATTCGGTATTATGGCTTTACATGAAATTGTCAGGCGGGTCACCACGCATGTTTTATATGAAATGAAACTTAAAGGTGAAAAAATTGCCATGCTTACGGCCTATGATTATTCCATGGCCAGGATCATTGATGAGGCAGGTATTGACATAATACTGGTGGGGGATTCAGCCTCTAATGTGATGGCGGGTCATGATACGACCATTCCCATCACACTGGATCAGATGATCAACCATGCAGCTTCAGTACAGAGGGCGGTACAGAGGGCATTGATTGTTTGTGATCTTCCATTCGGAACATACCAGGGAAATTCCAGAAACGCACTTGCCTCTGCCATTCGTATTATGAAAGAAACCGGGGCTCATGCTGTAAAGATGGAAGGTGGAAAAGAGATACAGGAATCTGTCACAAGGATATTGTCCGCCGGAATACCTGTCATGGGACATCTTGGATTAACACCCCAGTCCATTCATAAATTCGGGACTTACGTCGTACGTGCCAAAGATGAGGAGGAAGCAAAGAAGCTTATTGAGGATGCCCATATTTTGGAAGATACAGGATGTTTTGGGATTGTTCTGGAGAAAATACCCGCTTCACTTGGCAAGAGAGTGACCGAAGAATTAAAAATACCAACCATTGGAATTGGTGCGGGTCCGGATGTTGACGGACAGGTACTCGTTCTCCACGATATGCTTGGAATTACCCAGGAGTTCAGTCCAAGATTCCTCCGCCGCTACCATAACCTCCACGCAGAAATCAAGGGAGCCGTTGAGAATTACATTGAGGATGTTCGTACCCTGCAGTTCCCCAACGAGAAAGAACAATACTAAGAAAAGCCGCTTGTAGATTGTTTTACCTCAGATTGGGTTAAGCTTTGATCAATTGTACCTACACAAAATAGATTAATAAATGTCAAGGGAACTGGATATTGTATTTGAAGATAATCATCTTATTGCGGTTAATAAGAAGTCTGGACAACTGGTGCAGGGGGACCGGACCGGGGATGTTTCGCTGGTGCAGTTATTAAAGCAGTACATCGGACATAAGTACAAAAAGCCAGGGGATGTCTTTCTGGGTGTTGTGCACCGCCTCGATCGTCCGGTAAGCGGGCTTGTTGTTTATGCCAGGACCAGCAAAGCACTGACCCGGATGAATGAACTATTCAGGGAAAAGCAAATACAAAAAACCTACTGGTCCATTGTAAAGGAGATGCCTGCAATTGAAGAGGCCACCCTCATCCACCACCTCGTTAAGAATGAATCCCAGAATAAATCCCATGCTCATGAAAAGCCCAAGTCAGGTACCAAGGAAGCCATTCTGGATTACAGGATAATTTCAAGATCTGACAATTATTTTCTTCTGGAAGTCCATCTTCATACCGGCAGGCATCACCAGATCAGATGTCAGCTTGCAAAGATTAATTGTCCAGTTAAAGGGGACCTGAAATATGGGTTTCCCAGATCAAACAAGGACGGCAGCATCAGTTTGCATGCCCGCAGCCTGGAGTTCATCCACCCGGTTCGTAAAGAACCACTCATTCTAAAGGCTCCTGTACCCGATGATCCGCTCTGGAAAGCATTATCCTCAGAGCAGGACTGATCTCTGCCATCGGCTTATTTCAGGAAAGAAGCGTCGAATGAGAGGGGGAGGAGGTCTTTGATGGAGTTGGCGATGTGGATACGGTTTTTGCCGTACATAAGGATACGGATGGGTTTTTTGAAACGGTTTTCGGTTTCGAGAAGGGATTGCCGGCATGATCCGCAGGGGTAAACGGGTTCCTCGAGGAATTCTCCATCCATCATGGCGGCGACGGCTAGGATATCAATTCCGGAATTGGGGTGCTTAGCATTGGCGGCAAACATGGCTACACGCTCGGCGCAGAGTCCGGCGGGATAAGCTGCATTCTCCTGGTTGTTCCCGGTGATCAATTCCCCGGTGGATAGCAGCAGGGCTGCACCTACATAAAATTTAGAGTAAGGGGCGTACGCATGGGTGGCAGCTTCCAGGGCTGCAGCGATGACCTGCTGCTCCTTATCAGAAAGATTATCCGGCGAAGCTGCTTCTTCAATATTTATACGAATTTCCACGTTTATTGGTATCGGTGGGTATCAAATTTACAAATCTTGTTGATAAGTCCAAGTCCTTCCCCCGAAAGGGTGAAAACGGATATATTATTTTTAGTCCAAAATTAAATCACTATGAAATCCAATATGAAGAGCCTTTTCCTGCTTGTTTTTTTTGCGTTTCATGTTTTTGTTCTGGGGGCGACGGACTGGACACGGGAGGAGTATGTTGAGATGTATAGCAAATGGGCAGTGGGTGAAATGAACAGGAGTGGGATCCCTGCCAGTATTACGCTTGCACAGGGTATACTGGAATCGAATAATGGGAATTCGACCCTGGCTACTAAAGGCAATAACCATTTCGGGATTAAATGTCATGGGTGGAAGGGGAAGAAGATTATTCACGATGATGATAAGAAAAATGAGTGTTTCAGGAAGTATAAATCTGCCAGGGAGTCATATAATGACCATACGGATTTCCTGATGGGGAGTCCCAGATACAGTTTCCTTTTCGAAATGGAGCAGACGGATTACAAAGGATGGGCAAAGGGTCTGAAAAAGGCAGGGTATGCAACAGCTCCAAAATATGCAGACATGTTAATAAAGATCATTGATGAAAATGATCTTGACCAGTATGATACCGGAGAGCGTCGTCCGGTAGTTGCGGATGCCGGGAAAACCGGGGAAACTCAGGAGCTGACAGATGTGGATAATTTTGAGGTTGAAATGGGTCGGCGTGTCCTGGTGCGGAACCGAATAAACTATATCATTGTCAAGGAAGGAGATTCGTATCAGAGTCTGAACGAAGAGTTTGATATGTTGCCCTTCGAGCTGGCGAAGTATAATGAAATCATGAGGGATTCAAAACTTGCAAAGGGTCAGGTTCTTTATCTGCAACCCAAGCGGACTAAGGCTTCTGTTGAATACCGCTTCCATACGGTTGAGGAAGGGGAGACCATGTATGCTATATCCCAGATGTATGGTATCAAATTGAAGAAACTGATGCAAAAGAATCTGGTTAAGGAAGGGGAGGAACCTGAAGTAGGAGATGTTATTCATCTGAGGAAGAAGAAGGAGGCAGTTGAGATGGAGGCTGATTGACGGCGGTGGACTTACTTTACTTTATATGAGGGGAGGTCTTTCATTCCCCGCATGAAATCTTCGATGTTCATCCTTTTCTTGCCTTCGAGCTGGACTTCAGTCAGGAGGATCATACCATCCCGGCAGACTACCTCAAACCTGGATTTTCCGTCCGTCATAAGGGTTCCCGCAGGAAACATGGAATCTCTTTCCAGTTTTGCGGAGGCGAAGATTTTGAGCTTGCGTTCCTGTCCCGCCGGTGTAACAAGAGTTGTCCATGCAGCAGGGTATGGTGAGAGTCCCCTGATTTGGTCATGGACAACCTGCAGGGGCTGATCCCAATTGATCATGCAATCTTCCTTAAAAATCTTTGGGGCGGTTTTAAGTGTTTCCCCGGGTTTCAGTGAGGAGGACTGCCGAGTACCAGGCGGATTTCCATTTTTAATGGCATTAACTGTGCGGACGAGTAATGCTGCCCCCGTTTCCATTATTTTGTCATGCAGAATACCAGCATTATCCCCGGCAGCTATGGATACGGATTCCTGCATAATGATTTTTCCGGTGTCAATATTCTTTTCGATAAAAAAAGTGGTAACACCCGTTTCCTTTTCGCTGTTCATGATCACCCGGTTGATAGGGGCAGCTCCCCGATACTGGGGGAGCATGGAGGCGTGGAGGTTGATGCAGCCCTTAGCCGGATATCCCCAGACTTCTTCGGGAAGCATTCGAAAAGCCACCACTACTATGAGTTCCGGGTTAAGAGATTTGAGTTCGGCCAGGAATTCATGGGACTTAAGTTTTTCGGGTTGAAGGATTTTAAGGGATTTCTCAAAGGCGTATTTCTTTACATCGGAATACCTGAGCTGTCTGCCTCTGCCGGCAGGTTTGTCAGGTGAAGTTACCACCCCGACGATATCCTGTCCGTCCCGGATCAGCGCATCCAGGCTGGCCACGGCAAATTCGGGTGTTCCCATGAAAAGAATTCTCATTCTTCGGGCTTATATTTGGCCAGGTTGAGGAAATGGCCCATTCTTTCCTGTTTCGTTTTCAGGTAAAATTCGTTATGCTCATTTGGCTCAATGTGCAGTGGGACGTTCTCTGTAATAGTTAATCCATAACCTTCGAGTCCGGCTCGTTTCACCGGATTATTTGTAATAAGCCTGATTTTCCCGAGCTCGAGAGATGCCAGAATATTGGCTCCAACACCATAGTCCCTCTCATCTTCAGAGAAACCCAGATCCAGGTTGGCATCAACAGTGTCCTTTCCCTCTTCCTGCAGCTTATATGCTTTTATCTTGTTAAATAATCCTATTCCCCTGCCTTCCTGGTTCAGATAGACTACTACTCCTTTGCCTTCCCGATCGATCATTTCCATAGACTTATGCAGCTGGGGCCCGCAGTCGCAACGGAAAGACCCGAAGATGTCGCCGGTCATACATGATGAGTGTACCCTGGTAAGAATGGCTTCATCCCGTGTCCATTCACCCTTAACCAGGGCAATATGTTCCAAACCATTGGATTTCTGGATGAAGGGGATCAATTGAAAAGTACCGAATTGAGTCGGCAGTTTGACCTCTACCCCTTTGACAACAATACTCTCTGACTTCAGGCGGTAGGCAATAAGATCTTTGATGGTAATGATATTCAGATCGAACTTTCTGGCAATCACGAAAAGCTCAGGGAGCCTGGCCATTGAGCCGTCTTCATTCATGATCTCCACAAGGGTTCCTCCAGGTTTTAATCCTGCCATTACAGCCAGGTCTACTGTAGCTTCCGTATGGCCTGATCTTCTGAGAACGCCTCTGGACTTTGATTTGAGAGGGAAAATATGTCCCGGTCTGGCAAGGTCGACTGGCGTCGTGGCCGGGTCAACCAGTGCACGGATAGTTTTGGCGCGGTCGCTGGCAGATATCCCTGTTGTGGTACCATGGCCTATCAGATCCACTGAGACAGTAAATGCTGTCTCGTGCAGACTGGTATTTTTCCCCACCATCAATTCCAGTTCAAGTTCCTCACATCTCTCCTCAGTAAGAGCGATACATATGAGTCCCCTGCCATGCGTGGCCATAAAATTGACAGTTTCTGTTGTTGTAAGTTCTGCGGAAGTTATGAAGTCACCCTCATTTTCTCTATCCTCATCATCGACTACTATGATAATATTTCCCTTCCTTATCTCTTCGATGGCTTCCTTTACAGTATTGAACATTCCCTGTTCAATACTCTGTTCTTTCTGTGGGCTTCCAGACATTTGTTTTTGATCCTGTTAGGTATTTGAAGAATCCGGCCAGCAGGGCCAGGTTCATACTGTAGAAATGTGTAATGAACCGCAAAAGTACAATATGTAAGCCTATTTTCCTTAATAAAAAGTCAAATATTGGAATGATGATCAGGATCCCTTGTATGATAAGAAGTATCAGGTATAGTTGGTTTTCAATGGATAATATATAATTGGCTGCCAGAACAAGCATCATGAGGAAGGGGGTGATCCATCGGAGTACCTTATGAGATAGAAAACTGAATGAAAGTCCGGTCCCAAGAGGTAAAAGCAGCTTGGAGAAAGTCCTGAGATTTTGAAAATTCCCGCTTGAGATCCTGACTTTTCTGCGAAATTCTTCTGACAGCCGGTTTGATACATCTTCCGTACAGGTGGCATTAAGATTCATGATGCAATGCTTCTTTCTTTCAAGCACTTTCATTGTGATATAGAAATCATCAACAGCAAATCCCTGTGGTACCGGACTGTAAAATTCATTTCGTAGTGCATAGCATCCCCCGAAAGCCCCGATCATGGTTCCCCAGATCTTCCCTTCGAAATACTTCATTTTGATTTCTCTGGATATGAAAGTCCATTCCTGCAAAGAGATTCCGGTTTTATCATGTCCGGTATTCCTTATGTTTGCTGCCACCAATCCAATTTTCCGGTTCTTAAAATGCCTGACCAGTTCAAAAAGTGTATCCTTGTTAAACATTACATTAGCATCGGTCATGATAAGTATCTCACCCATCGCTTCATTCCTCAACTCGTTGATTACGGCAGGTTTACCCCTACGGGTGGAGAACGGAAATACCCTTAATCCTGCCTGATCGCTTACATATATGTGAAGCTTCTCATTGGTCATATCGGAGGAGGCATCGGAACCTACCAGAAGTTCAATCTTATCTGCCGGATAAGAAGTAGTGAAAATGCTGCGCAGCTTT
>JAUUZM010000164.1 GCA_030589965.1 Bacteroides sp. | reverse complement strand
TACCGATAAGTATTCCGGCAGGAGTAGCAGAAGGCATGCAAATGAACGTTTCGGGGAAGGGAAATGCAGCCAGACGGGGTGGAATGAATGGTGACCTTATGGTAATGATTGAAGAAGAGCCCCATGATGAACTTATCAGGGATGGAAATGATCTTCTCTATAATCTTCATATAAGTATCCCCCAGGCAGCCCTGGGAACACCAGTGGAAATACCCACTGTGGAAGGAAAAGTTAAAATCAAGATTGAACCGGGTACTCAACCCGGGAAAATCCTCCGGCTGAGGAATAAAGGTGTTCCTGATGTGAATGGCTACCGAAAGGGAGATCTGCTGGTCAGCATTAATGTCTGGGTCCCGAAAAATCTCAGTAAAGAGGAACAAAAAATTATTGAAAAACTGGGAGATTCTCCTAATTTTATACCCCGCCCGAACCGGAGCGAGAAGAACTTTTTTGAGAGAATGAGAAGTTATTTCCAGTAGTATTACTTACCAAGCTAGCAGGAATGGAGATTTTCACCGCTGATCAGGTATTTAAGAAATTCATTCATACAACGGCACTTGACCGGGTCTCGGTCAGTATTCCCAAAGGTGGAATTTTTGGACTTCTGGGTCCCAACGGGGCCGGTAAGACTACCCTGATCCGGATTATTAATCAGATTACTGCCCCGGATGAAGGTTCCCTGTATTTCAAAGGGGAGAAACTCAAACCTGATCATATTAGCAACATTGGCTACCTTCCAGAGGAAAGGGGCTTATACAAAAAAATGAAGGTAGGGGAACAATCCCTTTATCTTGCTCGCCTCAAAGGACTCTCCAAAACTGACGCTCAGCAAAGACTGAAGTACTGGTTCGACAAGTTTGAGATACAGGACTGGTGGAACCGGAAGGTGGAAGAACTATCCAAAGGGATGCAGCAGAAAGTACAGTTCATCGTTACTGTGGTCCATGAGCCTGAGCTTCTTATTTTCGATGAACCCTTCAGTGGTTTTGACCCCATCAATGCTGAAATGATGAAAAAAGAGATCCTTAACCTGCAGGAGAAAGGAGCTACCATTATATTCTCTACGCATAATATGGGCTCGGTCGAGGAACTATGTGACCATATTAGCCTAATTGACCAGGGCAGAACATTAATAGAAGGGCCCATTGACAAAATACGGGAACAATACAAAACGGATACATATGAGGTGGGGTTTCAGGGAGATGTGCAAGCTGTTCAATCCGTCCTGAATGATCATTATAAGCTGCTTGATACCTCCCGGGAAAAAGACCTGACTAAAGTACAAATCAGACTTTTACACCATACCACTGATAACGAACTGCTATCCTTGCTTGTCCCACATGTCCACATAGTCTCCTTCAATGAAGTCTATCCGAATATGAATGACATTTTTATCAGGGTCGTAAAAGAAAATAAGGGATCATGAGCAAAATTGGATTGATCATACAACGGGAATACATTACCCGGGTCAGAAAACGCTCATTTCTGATTATGTCTGTGCTTGGACCAATAATCTTCGCAGCCTTTATGATTGTGCCGGTATGGATGGCAATGTCGGAGGACCAGGAAGTAAAAAAGATTGCCATTGTAGACAGTTCAAACCTGTTTATGAATGTAATCCCCGATTCCGAGTTTTTAAAGTTCGATTACCTTTTCGATACCAAACTTGGAGACATTAAGGATAACCATAAAGAAGCCGGGTATTATGGGGTTTTATATATATCCCATTTGGTGGCATCCGATGCCAACTCCGTCGTCATTTATTCAGACAAACAACCCAGCCTGTCTACTAAGATGCATATCAGCAAGGCCATCGAAGAATATATACGAGACCAGAAACTTCTGGCATATGAAATTGAAGATCTTGATAACATCCTGAAATCAGTTAAAACAAGGATCAATATTCGAACGATCAAAATGAGCGATGATGGCAGTGAGAAGGAAAGTAATACCGGACTCGTAATGGCCGTGGGGTATGCCGGAGGACTTCTCATTTATATGTTCATTTTTATTTTCGGTGCCATGCTGATGAGGGGAGTCATTGAGGAAAAAGTTAACCGAATTATTGAGGTTGTAATATCATCGGTCAAACCATTCCAGTTGATGATGGGTAAAATAATAGGGATTGGGATGGTTGGACTCAGCCAGTTTGTAATATGGGTAGTATTTACCCTCATCCTCGTAACAGTGGCTACTACTTTGCTTTTCCCTGAGTTGAACATGTCCCCCACCGAACAGGTAGTATCCCAGGATATTATGTCCTCCTCTCCCATCCAGGCATCTCCACAGGCAGGCCCACAAGCAGAAGTCCAGGTCGGGGCAGAGGATATGTCAGAGATCATGGGGGTATTGGAAAATATTCGAAATATTGATTTCGGGGTGATGCTGGGCTCATTCCTGTTTTATTTCCTGGGAGGGTACCTGCTTTATGCGGCCATGTTCGCCTCCATTGGAGCGGCAGTGGATAATGAAACCGACACACAGCAATTTATGCTACCGGTTACCATCCCCCTGATACTGGCAATCTTTGTTATGTTTAATGCAATAAATAACCCTGACAGCTCCATCGCATTCTGGTTCTCAATCATTCCCTTCACCTCCCCCGTTGTAATGATGGCAAGAATTCCCTTCGGGGTTCCCATCTGGGAGATCATGCTTTCAATGGGACTTCTGATCATAACTTTCCTGGGAATGACCTGGCTGGCTGCCAAGATTTATCGTACTGGCATCCTCATGTATGGGAAAAAAGTAAATTACAGGGAGATATGGAAATGGATCCGATATTCCTGATCTGATTAATAATTTTATCTAAACCATTCAACATATGGCAAAAATACTGGTTATCGACGATGAAAAGAGTATCCGGAATACTCTGAAAGACATCCTGGAAACAGAAGATCATGAGGTAGTTACAGCCGAAGATGGGGCGAGCGGATTGGGTGAATTTGCGGATGGCAAATTTGATGTGGTCCTCAGTGATATCAAAATGCAGGAAATGGACGGACTCGAAGTACTGGATAAAATCATGGAGTCTCCGAAAGATATACCTGTAATTATGATTTCAGGACATGGGGATATTGAGATTGCTGTTGATGCTATTAAGAAAGGGGCATTTGATTTCCTTGAGAAACCCCTGGATCTTAACCGTCTTCTGATCACCATACGAAACGCACTGGAGCGCTCAGACCTGATTACGGAAACCCATAGATTAAAGCGTAAGATAACCAAGACAAACGATATGATCGGGAAATCGGAACCCATCCAAAAGATCAAAGAAATGATTGAGAGGGTGGCTCCTACCGATGCCAGGGTAATGGTTACGGGTGAGAATGGAACTGGCAAGGAATTGGTTGCCCGATGGCTGCATGAAAAAAGCAAGAGGGCCTCTGCACCCTTTATCGAAGTCAACTGTGCAGCCATCCCCTCCGAGCTTATTGAATCAGAATTATTTGGTCATGAGAAAGGGGCCTTTACTTCCGCTCATAAACAGAGAAAAGGCAAATTCGAGCAGGCCAGCGGAGGATCACTTTTCCTTGATGAGATTGGTGACATGAGCCTTTCCGCTCAATCCAAAGTACTCAGGGCATTGCAGGAAAATAAAATCACCCGTGTTGGCAGCGACAAAAATATAGACGTGGATGTACGGATAATAGCTGCAACAAATAAAAACCTCAAAAAAGAAATAGAAAATAACAATTTCAGAGAGGACCTCTATCACCGGCTAAGCGTAATCCTGATTGCTGTTCCCTCACTCAGTGAAAGAGCCGGAGATATACCCTTGCTTGCAGATCATTTTAATCAGCAGATTTGTGCGGATCACGGTATGGCGATAAAAAAGATCAGTGAAGATGCCATCAAGGAATTGCAGAAAAAGCCCTGGACAGGTAATATCCGGGAGTT
Organism: Bacteroides sp.; assembly: GCA_030589965.1. GTDB lineage: Bacteria > Bacteroidota > Bacteroidia > Bacteroidales > SM23-62 > SM23-62. Next base: position 3,418 of record JAUUZM010000164.1, on the reverse strand, counting down.
CCGCAATGTGATGGAAAGGTTGATCATACTTTGTGATAAAGAGATTACTGGTAAGGATGTAGCTTCATTCGCTTAGATTCTCATAAACACTGTCAATTACCATATCCAGCGCTTTCTGCCGGTTTTCGCCGCTGCGCCTGGAATATCTCCGGATGTCCTTAATCAGACGCCGGTTTTTCCGGATTTCATCAGCAAGCCATAATCTTCCTGCGTCTTCTGGCATATGCTTCAATTCATGATCTTTCTCCAATACGGGATAATAAACGTATATACCTTTTTGGGCCAGATCAGTGTCGGCCCGGGTCAGGTTCTGCCAGTACCCGTACCGGTCCTTCGACCTCAGAAAAATGGTTTTGTAAGACTCTTTCGTCATTCCATCCCAGTGTATCAATACAGCCTTGTACTGAAAAGTCTGAAAAACATTCACAAACACAAAAAGTACGGGCAGGATGCTGATCAGTACCCGTTTTCTGGCAGTCTTCTTTTCTGTCAGGGAAATCAGGGCTGCAAGGGGAATGGCAAGGAGTCCATAATAATCGAGCATCGGGCGCATACCAAAGCCCCCTCCGTACCACCAGTTCCACCAGGAACTAAGAACATAAATCAGGATTATTATGAATCCCAGTAAAGGATAGAAGAGTCCACGGTTTATCCTGAAAAGCGGAATAAACCCAAAGATCCCAAGAAGCATGAGTGGAGTATAAACAAACCATCCTTTCCGGAAAGAAAAAAGGAAATCCATTATATGTGGATTACCTAAATAAAATGAACCTTCCAGGTCTGTATAAGCCATATATATGAACTGCCCGGTAATTACTTTCCAGTAGATTAACTGTGGGATCCATGGAATCAGAAATCCTATAAAAACCAATCCCAGAAAGGGAGCAGATTTTACCAGGAAACGGCCTCTTTCAATAAGAGCATCAGAAGATGCAACACCCCAGAACAAGAGAGGCAATAAAAGAAGCAAATTCAGCGGTCGGATTAATACTATCAGACCTGTCAGCAATCCTAAAACCAGGCTTGCTTTCCTTCCGGGATCCTCATACCAGCGTTTAACTGCCAGCAGCAGCATACAAATAAGGGCAAAAAGATAGGAATGCGCTGTTGCAGATTCAAAACTGCTGTAATTATAGAGATTGGTTCCGATTCCAATGAGTCCGATTGTCAGGGCAATAACCCTGGGTGAGAACCAGTATGACAAAAGTTTCCTGAGACAGTAAAATCCTAATCCAAGATAAAACAAACTGCCAAACACAAGAAAAAACTGATAGATTGAGCTAAAACCGTCACTGGACTGGCCAAGCATCGGGGCCAGTATATGGGCCATAAAAAAGAAGGGAGCATAAAGGTATGACATCCCCATGGTCTTGACGATAAGCTTATTTCCGGATTCGAGGGACTGAAACCAGAATTTATTATCATTTACAAATTCCGGATCATCAGTAAAGTCGAGTGAAAGATCATGATAAATAAAGGTTGCCGGCAGATAGGAATACTGGAGAATAACGTCCCATTTGATCACCCCTCGTTCCGGTCCCACATCCTGTTTCCAGTTTCTATGTGTAAAGTTGCTGCCTGCATATATTATCAGTAGCAAGACAATTACTATGCCCGGGGAATTTTTTACATTGAAAATATTTCTCAACTTGAATCCTTTCATGAAACGGTAACGATAGGGCTGGTAAATATAATGAAAAGCATGGCAAAATTTTGGCCTGTATGATACCTCAGGCTTACCATAGGATTGGGGTTAAAAGTTCAGAGGCTGATTAAAACTGGAAATAAATAAAGGGTTGCAGGCCGGTGGACTGGGACTGATAAATAAAAAATACCAGGATAACAATTAGTATTCCCTTGACCCAGTGAGGGATTCGAATGAACCAGTTCATGTAGGTATCCTTCCATTTCGAAGGCCACCAGTGAAGGATGTACCCGAACAGCATGATACCGAATATGAGTTTATAGGAGGAAAGAACTTCCGGGACAACACCCAGATCCATGCTATGCCTGAACTGGAAAAACATGCCCTTGACCCGGTCCATATCATCCGCCCTGAACCAGATTCTTGTAAATGTTATAAAATTAAAGGTCAAAAAGATCTTCCATGCATGGACGAAAATATTTTTCTTGTTTTCCCAGGGACTGATCTTTCTCCAGAATTTGTAGACAATAAGGCCTATTCCGTTTAATCCCCCCCAGATAATAAACTTCAGATCAGCCCCATGCCAGAGTCCCCCAATCAACATGGTGATCATCAGATTAATATTGGTCCTGAGTTTACTCTTCCGGTTTCCCCCGAGAGGGATATATAAATAATCCTTAAGCCAGGAAGATAATGACATATGCCATCGCCGCCAGAAATCTCCCAGGTTAACTGCCTTGTAAGGTGAATTGAAATTCATTGGCAGCCTGAATCCGAAGAAAAGGGCAAGCCCTATTGCAATGTCTGTATAACCGGAGAAATCACAATACACCTGGAGGGAGTATGCGTATAAAGCCATCAGGTTTTCAAATCCTGTATACAGGGTGGGTACATCAAATACCCTGTCAATAAAGTTAACAGCCAGGTAGTCGCCCAGTACCATCTTTTTAAACAATCCCTTCATGATCATCCAGAGGGCAAAACCAAACTCATACCGGGAAAGTGAATATTTGGCATACAGCTGGGGGACAAATTCCGAAGCACGTACAATGGGTCCGGCGACCAATTGAGGAAAAAAGGAAACGTAAAAACCGAAGTCGATAATATTTCTTACCGGCTGACATTTCCCCCGGTAAACATCTACCGCATAAGAGATGGTCTGGAATGTAAAGAATGAAATTCCCACGGGAAGAAAAATAACAGAAGCATCGAAATGGGAACCGCTAACCTGATTGGACCAAAGGGACAGGTAATTCACAACTTCCAGCTTTGACTGGAAAACCTGATTGAATGTATCTGTAAAAAAATAGGCGTACTTAAAATATCCCAGCACTCCCAGGTTAATAGTAACACTAAGGGTCACCATTACTTTTTTCCAGGCTTTCGAGCTCAGACCATGAATGCCAAGTCCGATGAGGTAGTCCGATATGGTGGAAAAAACCAGAAGCAGAAAAAAGAAGCCGCTTGTTTTGTAATAAAAGAAAAGACTGATCAGAAACAGGAATGAATTCCTCAGGCCTTTTCGCTTATAGATCCATGAATATATGGAGAGGCAGACCAATAGGAATCCCCAGAAATAAAGCCGGGTAAACAGCAAGGGGGCATCCTGCTTATACAAAAATATATCTCTCAGTATAGTCATATTCCGGATCGCCTACCGTGATTTGATATAGGTATTATAATCGTACATAAAAGCATTATAAAACATCTCGGCCAGCACCCTGGCTCCTCTCTCATTAAAATGAATAAAATCGGCTGATGCCAGGGATGGAT
>JAUUZM010000012.1 GCA_030589965.1 Bacteroides sp. | reverse complement strand
TCGATGTTCGGGGTTTGTATTTCATTATTCCCATGAGCATGAACCGTGTTAAAACTCTGGTCATCTGCAAACAGGAAGATGATATTGGGTTGTTCAGGTTCCGGTGATGTGCAGTATGGCAGGCTGATCAGAGCTGCCAGTAACAATGCCAGGGAAATATAAATTCGAAGGCCTTTCATATTAGTTTGCTTATTTTATTTAGTGAATTTCTAATGTTGTATTAAGAATACATTAAAATTACACGAGTATGAAATATCCTCGCGGTCAAAAAGTTACTGATTCAGATGAACTGTTCCAACAGGGCGAATCCTTAACACATGGACAGAACCTTCACCCAGAATGGACTCAATGAATTCAGCGTATTTCTTTACTGCTTTGTTTGGCAGGAAGACCTGAATAGTACCGGCAAATCCTCCCCCATGTACCCTGCATGCTCCTCCCTCAATCTCTTCCAGGAAGATTTCCGAAAGGGCCAGGGCCAGGGCAACTCCCTGCTCAGAAACATTTTTAGGAGAGTAAATATTTTGCAGTCTCTTATAGGAGGAATTACCCGAATCAGTAACCAGTTTAAGAAAACGACTGAAATCATTCTTTTCAAGTGCCTCCACCTGTGCAAGTACTCTTTTGTTATCACCAAGAAAGTGAAGGGCTCTTAGCAATGCACGATCACCTGTTTCTTTCCTTATACTTTTCATTCCGGCCATAAGTCCGTTTAAGACTATATCACGGCATACTGTCCCTCCTAACCCCTTAGCTACTGATTTCATCTCTGTCGGCACAGAAGCGTAATCATCTGTAAGATCTGCATGGGTTCCTCCCGTATCCACAACCACCAGGGAATAATCCTGTGCTTCAAAATCAAAATTGACTTTTTTTATAATCGGGTCTTCAGGATTTTTGAAATCAATGGTAACAATCCCCCCGACGGCACAGGCAACCTGGTCCATAAGTCCACAGGGTTTACCGAAGTATTGATTCTCGGCAAACTGACCTGTCATGGCCAGGACTTCAGGATTGATAGCATCCTTGTTAAACAGGCTGCTGAAAATATTTCCAATCAATACCTCTATAGAAGCGGAAGAGCTCAATCCTGAACCGGGCAATACATCACTTGTGATACAGGCATTGAATCCTCCAATTTTATAGTCCAGTTCTTTTAGCCGAAATGCGATTCCCCGGATTAACGAGGTAGTGCTGCCGTATTCATCGGGATTGATCTCCAGGTCGTCCAGGTCTACATTAAAAGGCAAGTCATAGCCTTTGGAATATACCGTAATCTTGTGGCTGTGATTTTCGGCCGCAATTGCAATGGAATCAAGGTTGATACTACCAGCAAGTACCCTTCCATGATTATGGTCCGTATGATTGCCCCCTATCTCCGTCCTGCCAGGCGTGCTAAAAAAATGCAATTCTTTCTCATAGAATTTAGAATTATAGTCTTCTAACAGCTCAGCGTATCGTTTATATTGTAAATCCTGAGATTCAGTGTCTTTTCCATAAAGTTTAATAAAATCGGGTTCAAGGTTCTTTAGTTTCAAATCCATTCTAATCAGCCTGTTGTAATATTTATAATAGATCTTCCCCGTAAGCCCAGCCCGGACGAACAGGTTCCTTAATGAAGGGATCTAACTCGGGACGTCCAGTGGCCTTCATATTCTCGGCATCGTATTTAATTGTCCCGCCAAATCTCTGAGCCAGTACACCCACCTGTGCCATTTCCATAAGGCTTGCCGCATAATCAAAATTCGAACCTGGCAGGGCATCGTTCTTAATGGCATCAATCCATTCCTGAACCGGTTTATTTTCGCCAACCCTGGGAAATGTCTCTGCCGGGGGATTTTTTATAAATTCATTCCATTCCTCATCCGGCACCAATAATTTAGGTCTGTCCGGACGAGAACCTGTGATTAAAGTCTTTTTATCTCCAATCATAATCATACCGCTTTTAGGTAATTCATCTATACCCCATTCCCGCTTTACTTTGGGCTTCTTAAACCCTTCTAACCATTTCATTTCAACCGGAGCCTTATTTCCGCGAGCAGCAAATTTCCATGTTACTATTGATTCCTCAGCCACATGACTATTATCGGGAGCCATACCCTTTACTTTTGCCTTGACTGTTTGTGGCAATCCAAGATCCAGTGCCCAGAATGGGGCATCCAGGGTATGGCAACACCAATCCCCTAATTTTCCATTTCCAAAATCATAAAAGGATCTCCATGTTCGGGGAGCATACAAATTATTGAAAGGTCTCTCTGCTGCCGGTCCCTGCCATAAATCCCAATCAAGTCCATCAGGCACCTCATGCACCTGGGGAGGAATGCTGCTTGGCTTAGAGAAGTATTTATCCTTCTCATAGTTGATTTTACTCTGCCATGCTATCACCTCCTTTACTTCACCCAATACTCCAGCCTCATACCACTCTTTTACGGTTCTGATCCCGCTTGTTGTATGTCCCTGGTTTCCCATTTGTGAAACTATCCCATAATATTCTGCAGCCTTTTTCATGGTTCTCAGCTGCCAGATATTATGAGCCAATGGCTTTTCTACAAATACATGTTTTCCAAGTTCCATGGCAGCCATGGCAGCCGGGAAATGAGTATGGTCCGGGGTAGCAATGATTACTGCATCAATCTCATTGGCCATCTCATCGAACATGATTCTGAAATCCCTATACTTTTTTGAATTTGGGCAGGCTTGAAAGGCTTCTGCACTCATTCTGTCGTCAACATCACACATGGCGACAATACTTTCAAGTGGGACCTTAGTCCAGCATGCTTTTCCTCTGCCGCCCACACCAATTACTGCATAGTTTAATTTGCTGTTGGGAGAGAAACTCATCAACCCCGGAATAAACATGGCTCCCAGCGAAGTTGCTGAGACTGTCTTTAGAAATGATCTTCTTGAATGATTTTTCATTTTACAAAAGTGTTTTCGTTTAATGTTTGTAGAAACCCTGTTTTAAAATTATGTTGGAAATTACCATTTTTATCTCAGATCCAGAAGAATTTTCATCACCTTCCCCGGGTCTTCCGACCACTGCTTTACAGCTTCCGGGGCATCAACAGGTGATACCTTGCGGGAAATCATTTGATCAAGTGGGAATCTGCCTCCCTCAAGGTAGGAGATCACTGCCCTGAAATCTGCTGCAGTCGCGTTCCTGGAACCCATTATGTCAAGTTCTTTCTGAACAAAAAGCTTGGTGGCAAAAGAAACTTCCTGGCCGGCATATCCTATACAAATCACCCTGCCGGTAAAAGCTACCTCATCAACAGCAGCACGGTAGGTAACAGGATTCCCTGCAGCTTCAACTACCACGTCGGGACCATCACCGCCTGTTAGTTCTTCAAGTGTTTGGTGTAGGTCGGAATGTATTGAATTAATGGTATGTTTTGCACCCAGTTTCATGGCCAGGTCAAGCTTATGATCATCAATATCAACGGCAATGACCTTTGCACCTCTCAGGGCTGCTCGAATAATTGCTCCTGCTCCTATCATCCCGCATCCTAGAACCATTACGGTATCTGAATCCGTCACTCTGGCCCTCTCAATGGCATGGAAGCCAACCGTCAGGGGTTCCACCATTGCCAGTTCAAGTTCATTCAGGTTCGGAGCTTTGAGAACTTTTTGCCAGGGTACCGATATGAACTCCTGCATGGCCCCGTCTCTCTGTACACCCAGGGTCTGGTTGAACTGGCAGGCATATTCCCTGCCTCTCCTGCAGGAGGGGCATTGTCCACAGTTTGTATAAGGTACCACGGTTACCGGTTCTCCAGTACTGAATCCCTTGGGAACTTCCTCACCTATCTCTGTAATCTCTGCTGAAATCTCATGTCCGGGAACCCTCGGGTACTGTACCATGGGGTTTTTACCCATATAAGTACTCAGGTCCGAACCACAGAAACCCACATATTTTAATTTCAGTAGGATTTCAGCTTTTCCGCATGCCGGCTTCTCCCTTTCAACAAGTGACATTTCACCGGCCTTATTAATCAATAATGTTTTCATAATTAAAGGTAATTATACTCAGGATCAATCATACCCTCGCTCTTCATCTCCGCCCAGTATTCAGCCGGGATCTCCCGTTGAAGGATCTCCACATTCCGGTTCATCTTTTCCGGTTTGCTGGTATTCAGCGCCATGCTGGCAATGGCTGGATGTGAGAGACTGAATTGGATACAGGCATCGCCGGGCCGGACTCCGTATTTTTCAGAGATTTTATCAAATTTTTCCCTCCAGGGGAAAATGATCCTGCCCTTTTCGGATTCAGGCTGTATATCCTGATAATCAAACAGATTACCGCCGCTCAGGAATCCTCCGTGGAATACAGCTGAATTAATGATCCCAACTCCGTCCTGATGCAGCTTTTCGATGAATTCAAGCAATTCAGAGGGATGATGAAAAATGGTGAAACTATTGGCCAGCATGACCCAATTGAAGGGTACATGCTCGTATAATTCCTTTATAGTCTCCCAATCCTTTGATCCAATCCCAATCGCTTTTACTTTCCCTTCCTTTTTAAGGTCAAAAAGGGCCCTGTAGGATTCCAGTATCTCTCTCAGTCGCTTTGTTCTGTCCGCCTCATCACTGGCCGCAAACAAATACTCATCCGGATCATGTATGGATACGACTTCTGCTTTGTAAGTCCCACCCAGCAATTCATTCCCCTGCTGATGGCATTTAATGATCCCATAATAACTGAAGGTCTGGACCGCATCGTTCTTAAGGTCTGCCCAGGCACCGGGTTCAAAGGTAGGTTCTTCGGTTTCCAGCGGTACGCGTAACCATCCCAGCTTATTACTTATGACAATATCATCGGGATTGATTCCCAGGTCTGTGAGACCCTTTCCAATCACCTCAAGGGCAAGTCCAGCGCCATATTTCCCAGCCGTATCAATAACTACAGGTTTTTCGGTACACTCAAACCATTTTCGCATAAGGGCCAGCTTATCCTCATATGGAAGAGCGGTGTAGAGATTTCCCAGGTAACTGGTACCATAAACAATCCGGGGAACAGTAAGACCTGTTTTGCCCAGGGGATTCTTTTCAGTCAGTTTCATCTTTCAGTAAGGTTCTTCTTTGATTAAGGTTCATCTTTCAATTAGCTTCGCTTAATCAGCTATAAATATTTTTTCGGAAAGTTTATCGTCCCGGTTCGGATTTATGCCTCAGTAAACTTTAGCCATGTTCTGTATCCATAGATGGCAATAACAATGAAACATATAAAGGGCAGAACAAACGAGATATTTTCGGCTGGCATTGAAAATACGGTGCCTTGCTTAATGATCGCTCCCTGCATGGGGGGCATGATGGATCCACCCAGGATAGCCATAATCAGTCCGGCTGCTCCAAACTTGGCATCCTCTCCCAGTCCCCTGAGAGCAATGCCGTAAATGGTGGGGAACATAAGGGACATACATGCAGAAACCCCAACCAGGCAGTATAGTCCGGCGATACCATCAATAAAGATGACCCCAAGCATGAGGACCCCTCCAGCAATTGCCAGGTACATCAGCAGTTTTCCGGGCTTAATATACTTAAGCAGGAAGGTACAGATAAAACGACTTACAACGAAAATCCCCATGGCTACTATATTATGCTGCTGGGCCATAATTTCCGCCTGCTGCTCACCGAAACCCTGTTCCATAAAGATTCTTGTTCCGTAATGAATGATGAAGGTCCAGCACATAATCTGGGCACCCACATAAAAGAACTGGGCGATAACTCCCTCACGGTACCTGGGAATGGCAAAGATCCTTTTCACGGTAGGAACAAGGTCAATCGAATGATTCTTATCAGCATTCCTGGGCATTTTTACCATGGCTATTATCACCAGCATAACCAGGATGACTATACCAATTACGATGTAGGGATTAGCAAGTATTGAAAGATCGTGTGATTTTACGGCATCGAACTCAGCGGGTGAGAGATTCATTCGGGTAGCGGTATCCCTGGGGTCAAGTCTGGCCTGTATGAATGTTTTTGCGATGTACATGCCCATCAGGGAACCCATGGGATTAAAGGATTGGGCAAAATTCAGGCGCCTGGTGGAAGATTCTTCATCCCCCATGGAAAGTATATAGGGATTTGCACTGGTTTCAAGGAAAGAAAGTCCGCATGTCAGAATAAAATAGGAGAACAGGAAGGGTCCATAAAGACCAATGGCAGATGCCGGAATAAATAACAGGGCCCCGGTAGCGTATAGTCCCAGTCCAACCAGAATCCCCGCCTTATAGGTGTATTTCCGTATAAACATAGCCGCCGGGAAGGCCATGGCGAAGTACCCACCATAGAAGGCTACCTGTACCAGGGATCCCTGTACAGGATTCATCAGGAAAATTTTCTGGAAGGCCTTTACCATCGGGTTAGTAACATCATTTGCGAATCCCCAGAGAGCAAAGCAAAAGGTTATTAAAATAAATGGAATCACATACTTTGCTTCCAGGAATGATTTCTTGTTCTCAGTCATTTTTTTGGTATTTAGGGTAAATCAAAATCATAAAAATCGCTACAATTTAATCGAAATACTTTTGCCTTCTCTGTATGAGAGTAATTTTCGAAATATTTCATTGAAATGTCTATGATCTCTTTGTACTCTCCTGCAAGTCTGCAAACCGGCCAGTCCGATCCCAGCATGATCCTGTCCGTCCCGAAAGCTCCCATTACCACATCAAGGTAGGGGATAAAATCCTCGTATTTCCAGTTTTTTAAATCAGCCTCTGTTACCAAACCAGATATCTTGCACCATACATTGGACTGGAGGGCAAGAGATTCCAGGTCGTCCCTCCATGGGGCCAGTATCCTGGCTTTGATCCGGGGTTTGGAGATATGATCCAGCACAAACTTCTGATCCGGGAACATACTTACCAATTCCACAGCTTTCTCAAGATGTTTTGGAAACAGAAGCAGGTCGTAGGTAAGCCCATATGATCCTAGTTTTTCTATCCCGTTTACGAATGCCGGCCGAAGCATGAAATCATCATCCGGTTCATCGTGAATGACATGCCGTATGCCTACCAGTTTTGGATTTCCGCCAAACACTTCCAGTTGTTCTTCCAATTGATCAGACCTGAGATCCACCCATCCTACAACACCTTTGATAAAAGAGTTTTCTTCCGCCAGTTTGAGCAGCCAGCGGGTTTCTTCCAGGTTCTGTCTTGCCTGTATAACAATGGTTCCTGATACGCCGGCAACTGCCAATTGCTTCTCAAGTTTCCCTGGCAGATAATCCTGCTTGAGAATGGACATGGAATCATCCATCCAAGCGTAGTCCGAGGTATTGAATTCCCAGAGATGGTGATGGGCGTCAATTATCATGGCTTAGCTGCCTAGCTTATATATGCGATCAATCACCTGCCATTTTTCATCAGCACTTGCTTCAGATGAAGTTTGCTGGAATCTGGAGACATAGGCTTCCCACTCCGACTGTCTTGGTTTGGTTGCCAGCTCGGCCATGGCCGTGTCATGATCGAAATCCTGCTGCGTATCCATAATCATGAACAACCTGGTCCCTGTTAAATATATCTCCATATCAAGGATTCCTACATCGATCATTCCCTGTGTAATCTCAGGCCAGGCAGCTCCCGGGGCATGGATCTTTTTATAATCTTCTATCAGCTGAGGATCATCCTCAAGAGTAAGTGTTTTGCAGAATCGTTTATAATACTTGTAGCCTTTTTTTGATAGATATTCCATTCCCCTTTAACTTATAATACTATACAAACTTGCCTGATTTCGGGCAGTAATTTGCAAGTTAGTAAATAAGTTGAGTTACCGGATTGCAAAAATAAGGTGTAAAATATCAAATAAGGGTTCTAAGAAACCTAAGAGAAATACAGGAGACAAATCAGGACTGGCTGGAGATTTTCTCGTCTTCCTGATCGGCATCCTTTGTCGGCTCAGGCTTAGCTTCTGACTTAGCTTCTTTCTCAGGATCTGATTTGGCTTCTTTCTCAGGGTCGGCTTTAGCGGCCGCTTTCTTTTTCCCGATCTCGATCAGATCGTATTTTAGGAGGAGATTATACCAGTTCAGTACCTTTTTAATGTCAGAAACATATACCCTGTCTCTGTCGTATTCTGGCAATATAGCACCGAAATATTCCTTGAGTTCATCAGCTGAGGATTTCGGAGAAATGGCTTCTTTACCTTTTTCATATTTATGAATCGATGCAACAATTTCTTCAAACTTAACTTCGTCATCTTCGGTATAAATGGCAATGTCTTCCAGTGCACTGACTTTCATAGTTGCAAAGGCCTGCATTCGTTTACCCGTTTCAATAGACTCCACAATGACCCCGTTATGGCCTTGTGTAACAAAACGGAAGAGTCCCCCATGTCCGGAAATCGCCATAAGGTCTTTCAGATAGCTCTCTTCTTCCTTCACGGATGCAACAACATCTTCTACCAACTTTGTATCTTTTGATTTCTCAGCTTGTACCGCTTTTTTTGCTTCAGGTTTTACAGCCTTCTTGTATTCTTTTTTCTCTGCCATTAGTCTAGGTTTATAATCACAATTTACGCATTAATCATTGATCAGGTTACCGCATTCCGCGTTCTTTTTTAATTTTATCGTAAGCATTCTTCACTTTCCGGAATTTTTCACCGGCTGCTTTCTTGATGTCTTCTCCAAGGTATGACACCTTATCGGGATGATATTTATTTGCCATTCTGCGGTAAGCTTTCTTAATATCTTCTTCGCTTACTGATTTTTCAATTTCCAGAATTTTGTAGGCAGAATCCACGTCCTCGAAGAACATGTTCCTGATGGAATCCATATCTGCAGCAGATATTCCCATATGTCCTGCAATCTCTTCGATGATTCTGACTTCCTCGGGGTGAATCTTACCATCCGCCTGAGAAACACCGTACAGAAAATGAAGCAATTGCAGTCTTGATGGCTTATCCAGTCGCTGCCTTATTTGCAGGCTGACATCCCTCAAGGGTATTTGCTGCTTTAACAGATCACGCAGGTAAAGCATGGCGTCACGGGATGCCGCCGGACCAAAACTCTTATTGAAATAATCTCTGACATAATCCAATTCGGATTGCATAATCCTGCCGTCAGCCTTCATAACAGCAGCTACCAGGACAATCAGACTCATGGTAAAATCACCATGGGTAGTACCTGTAAATACTCTTTGTCGTTGGCCCCCAGCCTGTGCACCATCCTTCTTATCAAACATTGAGCCGACAGCGAATCCCAGCAACCCACCGATGGGTCCACCAACCGCCCATCCGAGTCCCCCTCCTATCCATTTTCCGTACTTAGCCATTCCTGATCATTTGGTTTTAAAGATATATAAAGTGATCAAATATCATTCCATCTCCTGTTTCTTCTCATTCATGCGTTTTTTAATCAGCTTATCTGCTGCCAGAACCTTTGGTATAACAAACTCATTATCATCATTCTGAATCCTCAGATCTGCCATTTTGGCTGCCTCATCCACATCGATCTGGCTGGCCAGTCTGGCCAGTACATCTCCCCTCTCAATCTGGTCCCTTTTAATAATCCTCGAAATTCGTAATTCTTCGGGAGCTGTAACCAGGATGGTAAAATCCAGGTCCTTCCATCCACCTGATTCAAAAAGTAAGGCAGCCTCTTCAATAACGTATGGACCGGACTGCTTCTTGCTCCAATTCATAAAATCTTCCCTGACCTTGGGATGAACGAGTCCATTTACAAAAGAACGTGCATCAGAATCCGTAAATATTTTCCCGGCAAGATATTTCCGGTCCAGTTCCAATCCCCTAAACGTATTTTTTCCAAACTTCCTTAACAATCCCTCCCGGATTTCAGCATCTTCAGCCATAATCCTTCTTGCCTCTGAATCGGCGTCGTATATCTTAATATGGAGGTTTCGGAATATCCTGCAAATAATTGATTTGCCTGATCCTATTCCGCCTGTAACGCCAACATTAAACATTATTTTTCCAGGATATATTCAACACTCGTGGGTGAATAATTCACTGCCTGTATATAATCAGGGATCTTAACCAGGTTTACCTGCAGTTTACTGCCAAGCATACTGCCGACATCCCCATAATCAATTACAGCTCTGAAAAGATGTTCATTCAGGGACTCATAAGCACTGAGTCCTACCTGGCAGGTAATATTCACCTTGCCGGGAAATGTTCGGAGTATCAATGAATCAGGCAGATTTACAACTTCAATAGGGATTTTAAAACTGGCCTCGGTGAATTTCTCCACAGGGACCTTCAACCAGATCTCAACAGGATTAATATCAATTTTATTAACGGATAATAAGCTGAGTTCCTGGTTAAAACTCTCGTTGATAGATAATTTCCTGAAAGTTTCCGTTTCGACAGCCAAGATACTGTCGACGATTACCTCGGGTCCGGATATTGTGACACTATCCGGTTCAAGAATATAGGGACCAACCTGCATGAATTGTTGCTCAAATCTGAGATCCAGTGAGGGTACAACAGGAACCTGTTTCTTTATCCGGTCCGCAAATATAAAAATCAGGGAATCCGGCTTGATATCGAGAATATCTATTTCACTGGATAACTGCCTGGCAATGTCGTCTTTGGCATTACTTGTTAATATATATAGTGAGTTAGGATCGTTCTTGAACCGGTTGGGGGAAAATGAATTAACAGCAAAGGTTATGGGAGTCAGTCTGGACTTGAGTTGGAAACTGAGGAGTGTAAAACCACTTGCATTTACTGTTAGCTCAAGCCTGTCGGGTATATCATTTACCAGTACCTTATCTTCCGGGAATTGGCTGAAAAAAACCGGATAGGATATGGACGTAACATAATCATCCTTGTTCAGAGCGGTCAGAAACCAAAAGAGAACAGAAAGCATAAGGAAAAAGAAAAAGATCAGAACTTTTCTGTTCAAGGTGATCTTTTTTCGCTCCGCCCCCCTGGTAAACCTTTTTATCTGATCTCCCAGTTTTCTATTCCCTGTTTCTTTTTTCTGCATATGTTAACAGATGAACGCATTCAAGCTGGCAACCATGCGATGATTCCGCCTACTTCTTCGGGTTAGCCAAATCAGTATTGTCCTTGATAATGGCGTTCTTATCAATCTTGATTCTTACATTATCTGCAATCTCAACGGTAACCGTTTGGTCCTTAAGATCCATTACCTTGCCATAGATTCCACCTGTGGTAATTACTTTATCCCCTTTACTTAATCCTTCCCTGTAAGTTTTAAGGTCTTTTTGTTTTTTCATCTGTGGCCTGATCATAAAGAAGTAAAATACAACGATGATCAGCAGAAGGAATACAAAAGATGGAATCGGACTTTGATCCGGTGATTGCGGCATAAGAAAAATCAACATAAAATTATTCATCACTAATGGTTTATTTAAAAAATTACGAATTCGACTTTATTATATCTGCTCTGATTGTCAACTTGACAACCCTGAGTTTTCCATTTGTTTGAAGAGTAACTGTTTTACTCTGCTTTCCTATTCGCCCTGTAATACTGTACCCAGATCATGCTCAGATTTCTCAAAACTGATCTCTCCTCCCATACCCTGTTTTTCCTTTCCGGAGTTTTGCTGATCACCAGATTTTTCAGGTGAACAGGAAACATACACAATCAATAGTATCAGTAATCCAGTAACATGTTTTATCCACATAAACGATTCAGAAAGTGCAAAGTAACAATAATTTTAGTTCACCGGCAACATCAAATTCTCACCCTCCCCCGATCAATCCCCTACCTCTTTTCACGATTTTTCCTTCCTTCTTTAATCCGGTTAAAATATTATCCAGAATGCCATTAATGAACTGGCTGCTTTTCTGGGTGCTGTACAGTTTAGCAATCTCAATAAACTCGTTTATGGTAACCTTTATGGGGATGGAATTAAACTCAACGGCTTCTGATATAGCCATCTGCAATATAAGGCTGTCGGTAAATGCAATCCTTTCTAATTCCCAGTTATTTGCTGAAATCTTAATCAGTCCCAGGTATTCATCTTCGTTCTTTATCGTGGTCCTAAGCAGTTTCTTACAGTAGGAAAGATCTTCCTTATCCTTGAACATTGGCAGCAACTCCCCACCTTCCTTGTCTTCTTCTTTAAATTTTTTCAGTGTTTTTACAATCATCTTAATTATAAAATCCACATCATCAATCCAGTATATACTTTGCTCTTCAAGGTTAATGTAAAGGTCCTCATAATTGGATATCACATCAAGGCAAATCCGTTCGAGGATAATTTTGTCGGATTTATATGAATGATCTTCATCTGACATGTAGGACTGGAAATACTCTGTATCCAAAATGATCTCATAAAGGTTCCTTACGAGTTCCGGAGATTGTACCCAGCTAAGGGGTTTATTAAGAAGGAATTTGGTGAATCCACTATTTTTCCTCAACTGCCTGACGACCTGGTTATCTATGAAACGGGCATTAGGATGAAGATCCTCATGGGTTGGAATGTTCTTTTGCTTACCCTGTTCAATTTTCGTTTCAGCATAATCCACCACATCTATCAAAAGTACCATCAGCAGATGATAAAGCTCAAAAGATTTCTCAATGCTGTGGATAAGCTCCCTTTCTGTACCGGAATAGGTCTTACCTGCCACTTTATGGTATGAATACAGGGTCTGAAAAACCTTTATCCGTAGTAACCTTCTGCTGAACATAATGTAGTAAAGAACTTGGGTATTTGAAAAACGGAAGCAAAGTAAACCAATATTTTAAAATTAAGCTCTTATTTTTCATCAGATTTTTCAAAAAAACTATAAAAACACCAATCGTTTTACCTATAAATTACCCCACAGTCAGATTGTTATGCCACTGAATCAAAGTATTGTTTAATTTCAATTTCTTAAAATTATTTTCTATTTTTGAGATTAATAACCAATAACTAACTAAAATTATCACTGATGGCAGATGGAACCGACAAAATTGAGGAAGGTATCAGGACAGAAAGGGAAGAGATATTTTCTAAGTCAGTTAGAGCTGGGAAAAGGACTTACTTCTTTGACGTCAAAACTACCAGGAGGAATGATTATTATCTGACCCTGACAGAGAGTAAAAAAAGGTTCAACAGGGATGGGCGATTTTATTTTGAAAAACATAAACTCTTTTTGTACAAGGAAGACTTTGAGAAATTTACAGATGGCTTAGCGGAAGTCATCGAATACATTAAGGCCAATGCGCCTGAAATCCTGGATCCGATTGACATGGAACACAGAGCAGTCCCGTCTTCTGAAACCCAGGATAAATTGAATATTGAAGAATCCGCTAAAAAAGACCAGGGGCTTACTGAGGAAGAAATTGTCTCAGAAGACAAGACTAGGGAGATTGATGCAGAAGTAAGCGTGGATAGTGAGGTAGGTGAGCCCATTACCGAAAACTTCTCAAATATTGAGTTTGAGGATCTTGAAGATTCGAATAAAAACTGATCTATTTTAAATCCTGAGGATCATTGTTCAGGATTTTCTTCCTGCTGATTTGTCTGTTCTTGCTTTAAAAGAAAGTCTTCGATTTCTTTTAGTACAAGTTCCCGCACATTTGTGACAATGAAATTGGATTTCAGGAAATCCCCGTATTGGTTACATTCCCTTATAGCATCACGAAATATTTCTTTTAGAGAAACTTTTAGAGGAATAATGACTAAAAGGGTGGCGAAGGTCCCCTGATAGTCAATCTTTTCAATTTCAGCATTACAGTTTTTAAGGCTGATCTCAAATTCATTTCGAACAATTTTTTGCTGGAGATCTGAATATTCTTCCTGCTGCTTATGTATCAGAACGACGAAATACCTGAGTTTGGTTCCCTTACCACCGAGTCCCGTTGATATGAATACCTGGTTCTCGTCCAACAGCTTACTCTCCAGCAACATCCGGCTTTCCTGCAGGGCCAGGATGGCCCAGTTCCTATTCTCTTCATGTCCCTCATTCAGGTATCGTTCAATAAACCTGTAGGCTTTAACATTTTCGATGGAAGCCAGACGCGCAAAAAGATCCTTCTTCTGCTCAAGGGTATAATCCGGCTTGAAAAGATCCGGCATTTCCTTTAATACCATCTCTTCGCTAAGATTCTTTTTAACCGTTTTAGAATATTCAAAGTATTCCATCTGCAGGTCAATGTCAACCTTTTCTTCAAGTATGCTTAATGTACCGGGAGATTTGCCGAAAATCTCCTGAATCTTATTATATATATTTTCCCCTTGCATCCAGACTAAAATTAAGTAAAGTATATCCCAAAGTCAATTCCATATTTGGATAAACAGAAAAAGCGGCAAAATATTTTTTAAATTGCGCACTAAACTAATTTAAAAAAAAATGAGATTATTTGCCATTATTGCTCTCTTGACCATCCTGGGTACAGGATGCTCCTCATCGGGTTCAAAAAATTCCGGTTCTGAAGCATCGGATCAAGTCAGTATTTCTAAAGAACATCTTAGCCATGTCCATCTCGATGTATCAGGAATGACATGTGAGGGATGTGAGAATGCCATCGTAGCCAGCATTAATAAACTGGATGGGATCCAGGAGGCCACAGCATCCCATACCAATGAGGAAGCGGTAGTCGTTTTTGACAGCACGAAGACAAATTCACATGCCATAACCCATGCCATTGAAGATGCTGGTTATAGCGTTAAGGGAGAAGCTGCTCACGCGCATTAATAATAGGATGGGAGATATATTCCTGACTGCAGGTGGTTCTGCCCTGATGATACTGGGGATCATAGGTTGTGTGCTGCCCATTATCCCGGGACCGCCGCTTAGTTTCGTCGGACTCCTCCTTCTGCATTTTTCAAAATATGCTGAATTCAGCTTTGAATTTCTGCTCCTCTTCGGTGCAATTGCCATTATTGTTACTGTATTGGATTATGTTGTACCCATATGGGGGACTAAAAAGTTTGGAGGCTCAAAAGCAGGGATGTGGGGAGCAGCCATTGGACTTGTCGCCGGAATAATTATACTTGCCCCGGTAATGCCATTAGGAATTCTCCTCGGCCCCTTCGCCGGTGCCGTAATAGGGGAATCGATCACAGGAAAGAAAGCAAACGATGCTTTCCGCGCCGGACTGGGATCACTTTTGGGTTTAATGATGGGAGTAGGACTTAAACTTGCTGCCTCCCTTGTAATGACATATTACTTTGTGAAAGATTTGATCGTCTGATGAAAAAGTACGAGAATCAGCCCTCATTATAACCTTTCTTGGAGTGTGCTTTTGCCACTACAAGATTTCGATCATGGATCTCCTTCCTGTTTAATTCATTTACAGCAAGATCCTCCTGTTCCTCATTTTCCATTTCGATAAAACCAAAACCTTTTGATCTTCCCGAATATTTATCCGAGATGATCTTGAGACTGGTAACTGTACCGAATTCCTGAAAAATTTCTTTCAGTTCTTCTTCTTTTACCACGTATGGTATGTTACCAACATAAAGTGTCATATTGAAAATGCTGGTTAATTATATACAAGTTACAAATAAACTTTCCTAAAAGTCAAGTAAATTGCATAATTATCGCATTCCCAAGCGTTTAAAAAGGGAGTATATCAGCTACCAAGGGTCGCCACCATAACAGCTTTTATAGTGTGTACACGGTTTTCAGCCTCGTCAAAAACGATGGAGGCAGGAGATTCAAATACTTCATCGGTGACTTCCATGGACTTAATTCCGAATTTCTTTTCAATGTCAGCTCCTATTCGGGTATCCGTATTATGAAAAGCAGGCAGGCAATGCAGAAATTTAACATCCGGATTCCCTGTCATATCAAGTACTTTCTGGTTAACCTGGTAGGGTTTCAACAAGCTGATCCTTTCCTCCCAGACTTTTTCCGGTTCACCCATGGAGACCCATACGTCTGTGTAGAGGAAGTCTGCAGCTTTTACCGCTTTTTCCAGATCATCCGTGATGGTTATACTGGCACCTGTTGATTTTGCAATTGCCTTTGCCTCTTTCACCAGGTGCTCTTCCGGCTGTGAGCCTGGATCGGCTGCAGCTCTGAAATCGATTCCCATTTTAGCAGAACCGATCAGTAATGAATTTCCCATATTATTACGTGCATCCCCAAGGTAACACAGGCTCATTTCATTCAGAGGTTTATCCAGGTGCTCCTGCATGGTAAGAAAATCTGCCAGAACCTGTGTGGGGTGAAACTCATTTGTAAGACCATTCCAGACAGGTACGCCCGAGAATTCAGACAGGGTTTCTACCCGCTCCTGCCCATATCCCCTGTACTCAATTCCATCATACATTCTACCCAGAACCCTGGCTGTATCAGCCATGGATTCCTTATCCCCTATCTGGGATCCACTCGGTCCAAGATAGGTGACATGGGCTCCCTGATCATAGGCCGCAACTTCAAACGCGCAACGGGTACGGGTAGACGATTTCTCAAATATCAGGGCGATATTCTTTCCCTGCAACCTGGCTTGTTCAGTCCCGCTATATTTAGCTTTCTTCAGATCAGCAGCAAGATCAAGTAAAAAACCTATCTCTTCTGGTGAAAAGTCAAGCAGTTTCAGAAAACTGCGATTTCTTAAATTAAATGGCATTCCTTAAATTTTTGATGTGACAATAAGATCGTAAAGTTATTTATTTCCCGATTAAGTCAATCCTCATAATCCATGGTAATTTTGGTACCGTATTTTCTGTCATCCAGGAGGGTGGCCTCAGTAATAACAGATTTATACCCGCCCTGCTCTATAAATTGAAGGCATGCCCTTATTTTCGGGGCCATACTCCCTTCTGAGAACTGTCCCGCTTCCAGGTACTTTATCGTGTCCTTGTAATTGAGAAACTCTACCCAGCGTTCGGTTTTCTTTTTATAATCAAGAAAAACATAGGGTACATCCGTAAGTATATAAAACTCATTTGCTCCTATTCTGGCGGCCAGCAAACTGGATGCAAGGTCCTTGTCAATTACCACCTCAGCTGCACGTATAACTTTGTTTTCATCATGGTACACCGGAATCCCGCCTCCTCCGGATGCAATAACAATGGTTCCCTGCCTGGCCAATGACTCAATTACCTTTTCATTGCTGATCCTGATCGGCCGGGGAGATGGAACAACTCTTCTCCAACCACCGGACTTTTTTACTTCCTCCTTAAATACCCAACCCTTTTCAACCTGAAGAGCTCTTGCTTCTTTCTTCGTATAGATTTGTCCAATCCTCTTGGTAGGATTTTCAAACGCAGGATCATCCCTTTTCACCTCCACCATAGTTACCAGGGTAACTATTTCCTTTTGAATATTATGCTTGATTAAAACATTTCTTAGCATCCTTTCGATCATATACCCGATTCCCCCCTGAGAATCTGCCACACATATATCTACCGGCATCCTGGGAATACCATATAACTGCTGGCCTGCTTCATTTCTGAGCAATATATTCCCGACCTGGGGGCCATTCCCATGGGTGATTACAAGATCATAACCCTCATTCAAAAGAAAAACCAGGTTTTCAAGGGTTTCTGTGGTATTATGTTCCTGCTCGTCAATAGTGCCTTCCTGTCCCCCTCGCAGAAGTGCATTCCCGCCCAGGGCAATAAGTGCTAACTTCTTCATTTTAATACCGTTTTCATGGTTCGAAAGGATACAAAATTATAAAATTCAAGCGATCTAATGTACCCTCATAAACTTGTTTAATAACAGTAAAACTTGTCGTTTGGAACTTTTAGAATAATGAAACCCCTGTTCCAAACTTTTATACTATTTTTATGCCTTATACCATGATTCTCCAACGTGATTAAATCACCTTCTAAATATCTGATCCCCATTCTCATGATCCTCCTGCTGGTGAACTGCAAAAGGAAACCTCAGGGTGAAGCGGCTGAAGGTGAGATAAAATTTAAAATATCTTACTCCCAGGAAAAGGTAGGGGGATATTCCACTTCCTTTCTACCAAAAGAAATGACCATGCAATTCAGTAACAATATGGTGAAGAGTACGATTGCGGGGGGATTAGGATTTTTTGTTCTGGTCAATGTGTCTAACCTGAAATCTTACCAGCATACTACCTGGCTAAAGTTTATCGATAAAAAATATATCTATGAGGGGGGCAAAAAGGAATCTCCCTGTTGTTTCGGTATGCTGGCAGATATGCAACTTGAGTATACCGATAAAACTAAGGAAATTACCGGACTGCTTTGCAATCATGCCATTGCTAGTTTCCGGAATAATGAAATTGAACCCTTTGATATCTGGTATACAGAAGAACTGGGAATAGCCAATCCGAACAGCAACAGCCCATTTAATGATATACCCGGAGTTCTCCTTGAATTTAACACCTTGATGGGCAATGCCAATATGCATATGATAGCAACTAGTCACAATTTTCAAAAAATACCTCCAAAACGATTTCTGGCGCCAGAAAACTACCGTTCGGTAACAAAAAACGAAATTGAACGAATTTTGGAAGCCCTGATGAACTAGTTCTGCAATTTTTCTGAATGAATTGAGTTGAATAATTAATGAGCAAAAAGGCGAAGAAAAAAAAGCGGGTCAAGTATTTCAGATTCCTGAGCGACGAAAGGTTAAAGCTTACATTCGGGATATTTTTTATCCTGTTCTCTCTTTATCTGTATCTGACATTTATTTCCTATTTCTTTACATGGAAAACTGACCATAGTTTTGAGTGGTCAAGGGTATTCTCCGGACCAGAACATCTGGTTGAAAACTGGGGAGGTAATTTTGGAGCTTTCCTGGCAAACAAATTTATCAATCATTGGTTTGGACTGGCTTCATTCCTGCTTCCGTTGATCTTGTTTGTATTGGGACTCAGAATGATCAATATTAATACATTCAGGATTGGGAAAACTATACGCAATTGTTTACTCGGAACCATCCTCCTTTCTGTAATACTCTCATTTTTGTTTGCTGATGCCGGAGGATTTCTGGGCAGTGGTCCTGGTGGACGCCATGGATACTTCCTGAGTGAGTGGATCTCTTCTGTACTTGGAAAAACCGGGACTGTATTTATTCTGGCTGTTCTTACGCTTGCCTTCCTTGTATTCTCTTTCGATTCCGCAATGGATAAACTGATAGGATTGTTCAAATCC